>CADBRL010000050.1 GCA_902797105.1 uncultured Erysipelotrichaceae bacterium | reverse complement strand
AACACTACTAGACTAAAGTCAAAAATCAAGAAAAAGAGAAAAACTTACACAAAAAGAGAAAAATAGTTTTTCTCTTTTTAATATACTACTTTTTTTACAATGTCTCCCAAATGGGGTTCACATCAAAAGATGCTTTATTTTTCATTTTCTATTTTTTCCCATTTAGCTTCAAGTTTGATATTATTCTTAATTGGTTTACTGAAATCAAATTTTTCATCACCTAAATACCAACCTAAAAACTTATATTCATCACTTTCTGGTGCTGCTGGTTCCGTAACTGTTTCTCCCACTTTTACTGTTATCGGAGCAACTCCAGCGCCGATCTTCGCAGCAAATTCAACTGTTACTGTTCTAAAATTCATGTAATAAATTATAACTCCTAACATTATTACACTTCCTAATATAAGTATTAAACTGGTTTTATTTTTCATTTTTATCTTCCCTTTCCCATTTCTATTTCTTCAGTAAGTTCCATAACATGAACTTTTTTTAATTCTAATTCTAATATATATAGTTTTTTTAAATATTTTTCTATTATTTCTTTTTTTAATCCTTTTTCACTTAATGATATTAAATATTTTTTAATTCTATCTATTTCTGTATAAGCTATTAAAACATCCCCGCTTGTTGTATTTTCTCCAGATACTAAAGCATAAATATATTTAAGAAGTTTTTCATACTCTTTATTTATTTTATTTTTCCAGACATTACTTAACATTTCTGTGTCTAAAACGGTTACTTTTTTTACCCACTTATATGTTTTCTTTGGTGTAAACGAATATGCTTCCTTTTCTTCAAAAAGCAGAATATCTTTACTATTTTTATTATTTTTAAGTATATAACTAGTCATTTTTATTCTCCATCAAATCTGGTCTTAAAGCTTTAGTTTTCTCTATTTTCATGTTTTTTCTGTACTCATCAATTAATTTATGATTACCAGAAACAAGTACTTCTGGCACCTTTAAACCGCGGTATTCTGCTGGTTTTGTATATGTTGGATAATCAAGTAAATTGTCATTAAATGACTCATCATCTAGAGATTCCTTAGTTATAACACCAGGTAATAATCTTGCAACAGAGTCAGTAATGGCCATCGCTGGGATTTCCCCTCCGGTTAGAATATAATCACCTATTGATATAACTTCATCTACTCTTGTTTTAATTCTTTCATCAAAACCTTCATAATGCCCACATATAATAATTAAGTGTTTATGTTCTTTTAATCTTTTAGCAACATCTTGCTTGTATTTTGTGCCCTCAGGACTTAAAAGTATTATGTAAGCATCTTCTGTATCTATACTATCCAAACATTCAAATATTGGTTCACACCTAAGTATCATGCCTGCTCCACCACCATACGGAGTATCATCAACTTGCTTATTATTAAGGGGTGAATAATCTCTAAAATTAATTAGATTAACCCGGATTATTTCTTTTTCTATTGCTCTTTTGATTATTGAAGTATTTATAAAACCTTCAAACATTTCTGGAAAAAGAGTAAGTATATCTATTGTCATGAAAACCTCCTTAAAGAATCAAATCTTTAGCATTTTTAGTATATAATTTTTTATTATTTAAGTCAAATTTTATTATATATTCATCAACATAAGGAATATAAAACTTTTTAGAATTCTTTACTTTAATGAGTAAATTAGTTCCTTGCTTAACTTCAATAATCTTACCTAAATTACTTCCATCATCATCAATTACATCACTATCTATTAAATCTTTATATAAAAATTCATTTTCTTCTAAATGTAAATCTAATCTTTTTATATAAATATTAAAACCAACATATTTTAAAATATCATTTATATTTTTTAAATTATCTATTTCAAGTAATATATAATTTTTATGATAACGAACACCACTTATAACATGTTCCACATTATTTATAAGCACCTTATTACCTACTTTATAAGCTTTAACACATTTTTCAAAATCACTTATTACTTTAAGTTCACCTTTAATACCAAAAGTACTAACTGTCTTACCAATATAAATCATTTCATTCATGACTAACCTCATACATTATTATACTTGCAGCAACCCCAGCATTAAGGGACTCACATGCTTTACTTATTTTAATATTTATAAATACATCACATAAATTTCTAACACTATCCGACATGCCACTACCTTCATTTCCAATTACAATTGCTATATTTTCTTTGGAAATATTTCTTACATCAACTCCTTCATTTACATCTGTTCCCACTATTTCATAACCTAAATTTTTTAGAACAGGAATAACTTCTTCTAAATTTCTTCTTATAATATTTAAATTAAATATCATGCCTTCGGTAGCCCTAACTACTTTAGGATTATATAAATCAACAGATGTATCACTTATTATAATGGTATCTATATTAAATGCAACACTACTTCTAATTATTGTCCCTAAGTTTCCTGGATCTTGCAAATTGTCTAAAATAATAACATTACCATTTACACTATCCTCTGGAATAAATTTAACAACTGCTGCATTATAGCTGATTGACTTTTGATCACTTATTTTTTCCATTATTTCCTTAGTTACATAAAAGTCAGCATTTTCATCTACACAACTTATAATATATTCAATTAAATTATTCTTTCTAGCTTCTTCAATTAAATGGTCGCCTTCTACAATAAATTTTCTCTCTTCATCCCTTATTTTCTTATTTTTTAAACTAACCCAATATTTAACATTATCATTATGAATACTCGTAATTTTCATGCTTTTAACCTCTTTCTAGCTTCTTTATAATTTGGATATGCAAGACCTACTAAATGCCAAAAATTTTTACTATGATTTGCTTCAAAAAAATGACATAACTCATGAATTATAACATAATCAAGTAAATCTATATCTTTCTTTAGAAGTTCCGTATTAAGTGTTACTGTCTTCTTACTTGGATTACAAACTCCCCATCTAGTTATCATACTTCTAAATTTAAGGGTAAACTCTGGTAAATTTGAGAAACACTTCTTAGCTATTTCAACTTCACTAGTAAATACTCTTTCGACTTCAGCTTTATAAAACAAATCCAAGGCTTTCATAGATGGAGCATATACTTTATCGCCATCAAATTTCACTCCATCACTATCCTCTTTTATTTCAATAAAATATTTTTTACCAAGATATAAAAATAATTCATTATCGTGTGCTCTTTCATAAGCTTTATCATACATTTTTAAAATATTTTCTTCATTTTCACCAATCATTTTAAGAATATTGTCTTTTCCTAAGTATATTGGACATGTTACATATATTTTTAAATCATCTTTAACTCTGAAATAAATATTTTTATTGTTTTTTCTAACTATTATTACTTCAATTTCTTTCCCATTACTTGTTTTGTACGTCATTTTTTAATAAATCCCTTATTTCTTCTAAAGTCTTTAGTTCTGCACTTTTAGCTGGAGCTTTAGATTTTTCTTCTTCTTTTTTATGAGTTAATTTATTTATAGCTTTAACGATTAAGAATAAACAAAAAGCAACTATTAAAAAGTCAATTACACTTTGAATAAATGCTCCATACATTATTTTTGTATCTTTAAATGTGATAGAAAGACTAGAAAAATCAACACCACCAATAATAAGACCAATAATCGGAGTAAAAATATTATTAACCAAACTAGTTACAATGGAAGAAAAAGCACCCCCAACAATAACACCAACAGCTAAGTCAAGGACATTACCTCTGTCAATAAATTTTTTAAATTCTTTAAACATCAAAATCAACTTCTCTCTTTAAATATTTTACCATAAAAATACTAATATGTATATTCTAAATTTACTTATTTTCAAAATAATATAGCAGCATTTTTATGCAATTAAAATTTGACAAAAATAATATTTTGTGGTAGTATGTATATAGCAAAGGAAATTTGCATAAATTAAAATAGGAAACATTCAATTTTGGTATGTTGAATGTCTACCTTATATGTTTGTTAGACATTTAGTCTTAGGACTAAGTGTCATTTTTTTATTATAGTTATTAGCACAATAACTAGGAATAAAATGGTACAAATAAAGTCCAAAACCCTTAATATAAAAGTTTTATTCTTCATCGTATCAAACCTCCTCTCTTTTAAAAAAGATTTGGTAGACACTCAACAATTGAATTATTTCCTATGTATATCAGTATAACATAGTGGCTTAAATAAAGCAAGTATAATTATCACATTTTCATAATTCACATTATATTAAAGGCTACTATAAAATAGCATTTTATTAGCAATTATTTTAAATTTCTATTTTGCAAAAAAAATATTGACAAAAGACAAATTTATATGATATTATTTTTATGGAAAAGATTAATTCAATTTTGATATGTTGAATGTCTACCTTATAAAATTGGTGACATTTAGTCTTAGGACTAAGTGTCTTTCTTTATGACAGTTACTAATATAATAACTAAGTATAAAATGATAGAGGTGATCTTTAACACTTGAATAACAAATGGTTTAGTTTTCACATTTATCAAATCTCCTCTCTTTTAAAAAAGATTTGGTAGACACTCAACAATTGAATTATTTCCCATATGTAATATTACACCATAGGATTTACATATGTTAATAATATCTAAATTAATCGTTTTGATTTAGATATTTTTTATTTTAATAATAAAACTAAAAAATAAGCCCTAAATGTTTATTCATTCAAGGCCTATTTTTTTATGTATTTTCTTATTCTAGAGAATATGTTTTTCTTTTTATTTTTTTCAAATTCTATAGGCATTACCATTTTCAAATCTTTATTTTGCATATTATTTTTTGACAAATAATCTTCAAAAGTTTCAAAAAAATCTTTAACTGATTGGTGTACCAAACCTATAAATTCATTGGCATTTTTATATAACTTTTTATCTGCATGCACAAAAATATCTACAGCATTAAAATCTTTAAATCTTATTACTTCTGCACCAAATGAAACATAGTTTTTTAAATCATTTTCATCTTCATCATTTAATTTTATCAATAAATAACTTGTTCCATTATTTTTCCTGTTATATCTTATTGTTTTACCATTTGGATTAATATCAAGACTTAATAATACATTAATGATACTATCTTTAAGTAAAGAAAATATACTATTTTCTAGCAATTCCATTTTTCTATTTTCCTTCATCAACAATCCCTCCGTTTGCCTATATTATAAGCATATATAAATATTTGTCAAGAAAAATTATCATGTTAATTTGACATTAATAACCCAAAATTTTAATATTGACGATAAAAATGAATGTGATTTTGTTTCTAGACTAATTATTAAATATGTAAATGGAGAGTTTTAAATTTATTGTAATAATTTTTTTGAAAAACTTGGTATTAGTAACGATAGAATTGTTTCTTTCTCACCTGTTGGTAGTGGTTTTTGAAGTAAAAATTTACAAACTAGGAAGACATTACAAGAAGATATAATAGAAATGTTTTATAATACACAAAAGCAAAAAAACAATTGATAAAGGACTAGAAAGAACAAGAAATATTTCCGTAAAATAGCTTTTTTTATAAACTTTACATTTTTTGATAAATATAATACGTGTATTGAGGGGAGGAAAAATACTATGAACAATAGTCATTATCAAAAATTTTTTTGTTATGGTTGTGGTGAAGAAAGTGTAGGATTACTAAAAAATATTCAAACGCCTAATGGAATAAGGGAATGTATTATTTGTACTAAATGTTTTGGAATAATTAGTCTATCACTTCTTGACAAAATTAGTAAAGAAATAAATGAGTTTAGTGAAAAAACAACAAAAATAGAATTGGACCCAACTACTAAATTTGCTAGAGGAAGCGAAGAATATAATAATTTTTATTACCCTAAAACAAATAAAGATGGAATGCCTAGATAAAATTATCTTTCTAATTGTGCTTATTTTCAAAATAAAACTACTTTCAAATTAAATTGAGAGTAGTTTTTTATTACCATGAAAATTTAAATAATATTCAAATTATGGTGTCCTTGGCAGGGATCGAACCTGTGACCTAATGCGTCGGAGGCATTCGCTCTATCCAACTGAGCTACAAGGACCCATAAACATTTTATCATTAATTCTTAGAAATAGCAATTAGGATTCTATTTTCATCTACAAAGAATTCTTCATTTGCATTTTCACTAAATTCTAGCTTAGTTGCAAGAGTTTCTTTCTTAATATAATCACTAAAGTCTTCAATTGCGTTTTTAACATCATCATTTGCGTTATAGATAATACTTATTCTATCAGTAAGTTCATAGTTATTATTTTTTCTCATTTGTTGTACTTTTGATACTATTTCACGAGCAATACCTTCATTTATTAATTCTGGTGTAAGCGTTGCATTTAAAATAACAAAATTATTATTTTCCATTCCTACATCAAAACCTACTTTAGCATCTATTCTTATATCAACCATATCACTATAAATGTCAATATCATTTCCTGCAATATTCATTTTTATACTTTCATTATTTTGAAGTTTCTTAATATCAGTTAAACTTAAATCTAATAATTTTTCTTGGAATTCTTTAAGATTTGCACCAAATACTTTACCTACCACTCTAAAGTTTGGTTTAACAGTAAAGTTCATATAAAGTGATGTATCTTTTATATACGTAACTTTCTTAACGTTTAGTTCTTCTTTGATTAGTTCAGTAAGTTCACCAATAACCATACTATTTTTACCATCAATTAGAATTTCACTTAAAGGTTGACGAACTCTTAGTTTTTGTTCTTCACGAATATTTCTACCAATACTAATAAGTTCACGAACTAAATCCATTTTTTCTTCAAGTAAATCTTCTAACTTACTTTCATCATATTTTGGAAAATCAGCTAAATGAACAGATTTTTCACCAGTTAAATTAGTATACATTTCTTCAGAAAGATATGGAACAATCGGAGCCATCATCTTAGATAAGCCCACTAAAACTTCATATGTTGTAATATAAACAGACTTTTTACTATCGTCTAAGTTACTTGCCCAGAACCTATTTCTATTTCTTCTTATATACCAATTAGATAAATCATCAGAAACAAAATCAGTTAAAGCTTTTACTACTTTATTTAAATCATATTCATCATAAGATTCGGTTACATATTTTAAAAGTCTATTGTACTTACTAATTAGCCATCTATCAATATCTTCTCTTTTTTCTAAAGGAACGCTACATTTATTTATATCAATATCATCAATATTTGCATACATTGAAAAGAAATTATAAGTGTTTTTAAGGGGATTAAAGAACTTAGAATGGACTTCTTTTAAACCATTAACATCAAATTTAAGTGGAACCCAGACTGGTGAAACATATGGAAGATAAAATCTTACAGTATCTGCTCCATATTCCTTCATAGTTGTAAATGGTTCAACAATATTACCCATTGTTTTACTCATTTTTTTACCATTGGCATCTAAAAGTAAATCATTAACTAAAACATTTTTAAATGGACTTACACCTTTTACAAATGTAGAAATAACAAGTAGTGTATAGAACCATCCACGTGTTTGATCTATTCCTTCACAAATGAAATCTGCTGGAAATTGAGTTTCAAATAAATCATTATTTTCAAATGGATAATGATATTGAGCAAATGGCATAGAACCAGAGTCAAACCAACAATCTATTACATCTTTACATCTAGTCATAGCTTTGCCACATTCAGGACATTTAAGATGAACATCATCAATATATGGTCTATGTAGTTCAATTGTTTCATCAATATTTTCAATTGCTTTTTCTACTAACTCTTTACGAGAACCAATCATTTCTGTGTGTCCGCATGAACAAATCCAATATGGAAGTGGTGTTCCCCAGTATCTTGAACGAGATATTGCCCAGTCATTTAAGTTTTCTAGCCAGTTACCAAAACGTTTTTCCCCAACATATGAAGGATACCAATTAACAGTCTTATTATTGGCAATAATTTTATCTTTAATTTTAGTTATTTCAAGATAATAACTTGGCTTAGAATAATAAATAAGTGGTGTATGACATCTCCAACAATGAGGATAGTTGTGAACTATTCTTTGTTTTTTAAATAATTTATCATTTTCTTTCAAATATTTAATTACTTCACTATCAGCATCAAATACAAGCATGCCTTTCCAAGGTCCTTCAGTATATTTACCATCTTCACCAACTGGATTTAAATATGGTAAGTTATATTTACGACCAACATTTGCATCATCTGCTCCGAATGCTGGTGCCAAGTGTACTACTCCAGTACCATCTTCAGCAGTTACATACTTGTCGCAACAAACAAAGAAACCTTTTTTATTAACAGAAAGTTCTGGTATTAATTGTTCGTATTCAGTATATTCTAGACTACTTCCTTTAAAAGTATCAAGTATTTCTACATCTTCACCTAAAACTTTAGAAACAAGTGATGTTGCAAGAATAAATTTAGTACCTTTACTTAAAACTAAAGAATAATCATAATCAGGATTTACACATAAACCAACATTTGCAATTAATGTCCATGGTGTTGTTGTCCATACTAAGAAGTATACATCTTCGTCCTTTTTCTTCATCGGTACAATTACAGTATCAACACTCATTTCTTCATATCCTTGAGCTACTTCATGTGATGCAAGACCAGTACCACATCTTGGACAATATGGAAGAATCTTAACACCTTCATAAAATAATCCTTCTTCAAAGAATTTCTTTAAAATCCACCATTCTGTTTCAATATAATTATTATCATATGTAACATATGGATGTTTAATATCTATAAATTGTCCCATTTTTTCTGTTAAATCAGTAAAAGTATCTTCGTTTTTCCAAACACTTTCTTTACATTTTTGATTGAACTCTTTGATACCATATTTTTCAATATCTTTTTTACCATTAAAACCAAGTTCCTTTTCTACTTGTAATTCAACTGGTAAACCATGAGTATCCCATCCAACTTTACGAAGAACTTTATACCCTTGCATAGTTTTATACTTGCAAATAGTATCTTTTAAGAATTTAGCAACCATATGGTGAAGTCCTGGATGTCCATTAGCTGTTGCAGGTCCATCATAGAAAACAAAATATGGAGCATCTTTCCTATTTTCTATAGTTTCATTTAAAATATCTTCATTTTTCCATTTTTCCAGTATTTTACTTTCAGTTTCATAAACACTTTCTTTACTTAAGCTTTTAAATCTTTCCATTTTCTTACCTCCAAAATAAAAAGAATAGCACCAAAAGGAGTCTTCAAAAGACGGTACCATCCCTTAATTAACTTAATTTTGATAACGGAATAACCCGATTAATCTCCGTAAGTGATACATATTTAATTCTTTTATTAGCTTCCACCAAATGCTAACTCTCTTTAAAAAGACTTTTAAATAACGTCTTACATCACTGATTACTTAATATAGTATACACTATTATTTATTTATGTTCAAGTCAAAATTTAAAAAAGCAACAAGTATTTCATTTTTTTGAGCGAAATAAATGTGTTTACTTGTTGCTTAGCTACATAATAACACATATTTTTACTTATTGCAAGACTTTGTTGCTTATTTTTTAAAATATCTATAAGTTTTATGTAGTTCAAGATTAGTACCAGTTACTTCAGCAAGTTTTGATACTGTTACTACCTGATAACCATTTACATATAACAAAGGAAGTAATTTGTTAATAGCATCTATACTAGTTTTATGAATATCATGAAATAAAATAATATTACCATCATTTACTTCTTTTAAAACATAATCAGTTAAATAATCACTATCTTTATTTTTCCAATCTAAAGTATCAATATTCCAAAGAATAAATGAAGCATCTAAAGCATCTTTTATTTTATTATTTATTTCTCCATACGGAGGTCTTATTAAATGGAATGTATCTCCAGTTATACTTTTTAAAATGCTATTACTTTTATTAAACTCTTCTTTTATTTCTTGAAGTTTTTGTCTTTTAAAATTCTTATGATTATATGAATGATATCCTATTTCCATCCCACTTTCATGGACCTTTAAAACTGTATCTTTATAAATATTTATATTTTTGCCAAGCATAAAAAATGTGGCGCTTGTTTTATTATCTTTTAAAATATCTACTAAATTACTTGTGTAAGGACCAGGTCCATCATCAAATGTTAAAGCTACTATTTTCTTATTTTTATCTATTTTATTTCCATCTTCATTTTCATAGGTATTATCTAGTTTTACTGTTATATCTAGATATTCTTTTATTTCATTATAATTTATATGAAGTGATAACTCTTCACTTACCATAGGTTCTATTTCATAATCATAAAAATACATAATAAGTTCATTTTCTTTTAAATAATAACTATTAGTTTTATTAAGAAGTTCTAACTTACTGGCAATAAACTTAGGATATTTCAAATATATAAGTTCTTTTACTTTTTTAAAGAAAGCATCAACCATATCAGGTTTTAATATACTTTCAATTGTTACTTCTTCACCAGTTTTAAAATTAAATATTTTAGATATATATCTATCATCAACAATACTTACAATATTAGTTATTTTATCATCAAAATCTATTCTACTTACTAAATTATCTTGCATATTTTCATAATCATTTATATCACTTACACTTACTTTTTTAGTTTTTTCTTCATTATTTGGATATGCAAAAGAAAAAGTTTTAAACAAAGAAATTGCCACAAGTAATAAACTTATGGCTATAAAGCCTAATGCTTTTTTCTTTATTTTATGCCTTTTTCTTTTCATTTAATCACAACCTTTTATATATTTTTTATATTCTTTTTATTAAATACTATAAATGATGTTATAACCATTATTAAGAAATATATTATACATACAATAATTGCATGAGTTAAACTTGTTCCGTAAGGACTTGTACCTCCGAATAGATAATAGTTAAAATCCCAGTTAGTTGTTACAAAATAATTAAGTATTTTTATGTTGTATGCAAGTGCAAACATATTTATAATTGAAGAGCCAATTACACCAGCAAAAGTTAATACAATAGCTAAAGCAGTATTACCAACAATTGTTGAAACAGCAAATGCTAAAGTAACAAGAAGTATTATTTGCGGTAAATTAGCAATTGAGTATAAAAGTACATATTTTGATAAACTCATTACTTCAAGAGATTTAGTTGCTAAGCTATATTCAACAACATTATTACTTAAAGAACCAAATCCTAGGAATAAACCACCTATTATAATTTGCATTAAATAACTAATTATAATAAATAAAATAGTAAATATTATAACTGTTATAAACTTAGAAAGCAAAATAGTTGATCTTTTATACGGAGTTATAAGAAGTGATTTAATCGTACCTTTATTGTATTCTTCACTTACTATAGATCCCGCAATCATAACACCAAATACAAGAATTAAGAACATATATTCACTATAAAAATTAGTCATTATATATCTTAAATCTTGTTCATTATTAATATCCTCTTTATTTTCTAAAATATACCTAGATTTATAATAACTTTTTACACTTTCTTCCAGTTGTGCTTTAGTTTCCTTATTCGTAGTTGTTTCATAAGTTTTAATAGCTTCTGTAGAATTAGTTATATCGTCAATAGCATTATTAATATAATCATCACCATATTTAACATTTTCTTTTAAACGATATTCATTCATTTCAATAGCAACAGAAACTCTATATATTTGTTTTTCTATTTCTATTTTTTCTTTATCACTATTACTATTTTTTAAACTTTCTTCATATGCTTTTAACTCTTCATTTAATGTATTAGTACTCATATTTACAAAGTACTTCCAATTATCACTAGCTAAAGCTTCTTTTACATCTTTATATGTATTTTCCATACTTTCATCTAAATAATTTCCATCTTTAGCATAATAATAGTTACTAATAAAAGTATGAACGTCATCCATTACATAATATTGCCAACTTTTATTATTATAATTTTTATATATTTCATTTATTTCTTTATTAATTTTATTTTGAGTAATATCCCCACTATCAACATCATAATATCTTTCTGTGGATACATAATTAACTTGTTCATGACCAATTAAATATGATACTAATGTAATAAATAAAGCTGTTATAATTAAAACAATAAATGTTCCTTTTTTATGTAATATTTTATATATTTCATTCTTTATTAAATTAATCATTCTTTATTTCCTCCAGTTTTCTTTAAGAAGGCTTCTTCTAAAGTTAGTTCTTCCATTTTAACTTCATAAACATCTACATTTTTCTTAACTAAAGTCTTTATTAATTTAGCTATTTCTTCTTTACTTCCATCATAAGCAAATTCATCACCTTTTACTTGATATATGCCTTCTAAATCTAATCCTTGCGTATTACTTACTTTAAATATATATTTATTTCCATTATTCTTAAATTCACTTACTTCGCTTGTTTCTATAATTTTACCATTATCAATAATTAATACTTTATTACAAAAACTTTCTAGTTCTGCTAGGTTATGACTAGATATTAAAACGCCCATGCCCTCTTTTGCTAACTTTTTAAGTAAATTTCTTAAATCTTTAATACCTTCTGGATCAAGTCCATTCGTAGGTTCATCAAGTATCAAGACATTTGGCTTGTTAATTAGGGCTCTAGCTATTCCAAGTCTTTGACGCATACCTAAAGAATATTTACTTACTTTATCATTTATTCTTTTTTCTAAGTTAACAAGTTTAACTATTTCCTTAATTTCTTCATCAGTTACACCTTTATATAAATTTGCTATCATTTTTAAATTTTGCCATCCAGTTAGATACATATAGGTATCGGGATTTTCTACAATAGCGCCAACTTTTTCAATAGCTTTAACAAAATCTTTTTCAACATCAAAGCCATTAATAATAACCTTTCCTTTATCAATTTTTTGAAGACCTAAAATTAATTTAATCGTAGTAGTTTTACCACTTCCATTAGGTCCAATAAATGCTAGAATATCTCCTTCATCTATTTCAAAGGAAAGACCTTTTAATATTTGTTTTCTACCAAAACTCTTACACAAATTTTGACATTCTAATAATTTTTTCATATTTTATTTTTCCTTTCTTCTAATTACATTTTAACACAAACAAAAAAAGATGCAATAAATTTTACATCTATTTTACACATATTTTGTATATTCTTTATTTATCCAATATATTTTTCATCTTTTAAAAGTTTTGAAATAAACATCTTTTAATCTATCGCTTGAAACATGCGTATAAATACCTGTAGTACTTAAATTAGCATGTCCAAGTAATTCTTGAACAGTTCTAATATCTGCACCATTATTAAGTAAGTGAGTTGCAAATGTATGTCTAAGAGTATGTGGTGTAACATGAGTCTTAATAGAAATGTGTTTCATGATATCCCTCACTATATACTCAACTTCTTCAATAGTTAATTTCTCTCCCTTTTTATTTGTAAATAAATATCCTTTTCTATCTTTATTTTTTAAATAATCTTCTAAATACTTACTTGCATAGTCACCATAATAAACAATTCTTTCTTTACTTCCCTTACCCATTACTTTAATAGTTTTATTATAAAAATCAATATCACTTATTTTAACATTTACCATTTCTCCAACACGACAACCAGTTGAATAAAACATTTCAATTAATAATCTTCTTTTTAATCCTTCAGAATTACTTGTATCAATAGATGCAAGTAATTCTTCTATTTCTGTATAATTCAAATAATTAGGAAGCTTCTTTTCTAACTTAGGGTTTTTGACATTTAAAAATATATTATTTTTAACAAATCCCTTTTCAAGTAAATAATTATAAAACGTTCTTAAGGCACTTATTCTTCTAGATATAGTAGTATTTTTTAAATTACATGTATCTAAATATTTAAGATATCCTCTTACATGTATATTCTCTATATTTAAAAAGTCTATATTGCTTGCATTAACATACTTAAAAAAATCAGTTAAATCTAACTGATAATTTTTAATAGTATATTCTGAATAATTTAATTCTTCTTTTAAATAATGTAAAAAACTATCTACTTCTTTCATCCTTATTTTCTCTTTCTAATAAAATACGTTTTAAACTATCATATTTATCTCTAAGAACTTGTAATCTTCTATTATCGTTTACTATATCTGTTCTACATTCTGTAACTTCTTGGTAATGAACATTAGGTTCATTCATTCTTGCTTCAGTATATTTGATATCTTGCATTATTTCTACAATTTCTTTATTTATAGAAGTAAGTTCATTACCTATAAGCACTATAAATTCATAATCACTAAGAGGGTTCATAAGGGCTACTTCTTCATCAGTTAATCCTTCAGTTTCTTCTTTGTGACTTTCACGATATTCATCTACAAGTATTTTTTGATATTCTTTACATTTTTCTTCTAAAGTCATATTAATCCGCCTTTTCTATACGTATATAACCCTTTAATTCTTTTTCTAAATTATTATCTTGACTTTCACTTAAATTAACATAAGTAACTTTAGCATTCCATTTTTCTAACTTTTCAGTTTCAGTTTCTAAAACTCTTTCTTTTAAGATATCGTATCTTCCTAATGCTGTTGTTATATCAAAGCCTTTTATAGTTTTTCCTTTGCCATCAACTACACTAACATATTCTAGATTTTCTATTTCAGTTATTTCATTACCTTTATCATCTTTAATTTCTAAAATTAATTCAGGTTTCTTTTCAGTTGTTGAATATGTTAAAGTATTACTATCTACATTTAAATAAAGGTTATATTTAATACTTGATGTTGTGTCACCTTTTTCATGTCTAAGATATGCACTAGCAAAGGTTTCAGAAGATAAATTATCCATACCTTCTTGAAAATTTTCTGTATTAGGATAAATACCAATTGGATTTCCACTATCGAAAAAGATATAATTTAAAGTTGCGGCTTTAGCACTTACTTTAGGTGAGAAACGAGCCACCCTAATCATTGTAAAGTATGCATATGTTGCACCAGTTACTAAAGTAAGAAGTGCTACAACATATAATGCTGTTATAATATTTCTAAATTTTTTACTCATTTTATCACCTTTTCTATTCTGTTTTTATTTTTTGTTGATAACTTGGCGCCGCTGCCTCTGCCTCGCCTGCACTAACCGCAGACGCGGCAGCCTTT
>CADBRL010000049.1 GCA_902797105.1 uncultured Erysipelotrichaceae bacterium | reverse complement strand
TGGATTAATTACATTATTTAACAATAGAGAAATAACAACAACATCAAGTAAAGAAGAAAAATGGAATATTACAATAACATTTGTAAACTATGATGTAAGTCAAAACGGTAATGCAGGCAAAAGTATGAGTGCAAAAGTAATGATACAAAAAAATAAATTACCAGAAATTGTATCAGATGTTTGTAGTGGTGGAGAAAATCTAGCAACTTGTATAACAACATTATCAAATAAAAGTACATCATCATTAACTAATATATATCATCATGATGGTACTATAAAAAGTAATGGCGAATTTGGAAAAGTTGGAGAGATGTATCCTGTTGGAACTATATTAGATGCAAATGATGGTTCATACAGATATGCTGGAGCAAGTGAAAGTGTAAATAACTTTGTATGTTTTGGAACAAACACAACACCATGTCCAACAGATAACTTGTATAGAACAATCGGAGTATTTGGAGATCAAGTAAAATTAATTAAATATGATTATGCAACAAGTGCATTACTAGGAACAGATGGAGATTATCATGGTGCGGATACACCAGCTGCATCATATTATAAAGGGAGTTTAGCAACAATTGATAAATATCTTTAAAGCTACAAATAGTGCAACAAATACATGGAGTACAAGCTTGTTAAATAAAACGAATTTAAACCAAAATTTTATCACAAATATAGGGACAGAATGGGCAGAAAAAATCGCAACCACAACATGGAAAGATGGAGGAAATACATATGCAAATATAGGAGATGCAGTACCATCGGTAACATATCAAAATGAAATAACAAATGCAGTAACAACAAATACAACAGATGGTAAAACAGAATATAGTGCCAAGATAGGATTAATGTATGTGAGTGATTATGGGTTTGCAGCAGACCCAAGTGCGTGGACTCGGAATATTTTAACTTATACAAGTCAAATGACTACAAATTGGATGTATATGGGGCTATCAGAATGGACAATTTCCCGTAATGCTGGCACTTCGGTTGGTGTTTTAATTGTGCGCTTTGAAGGGTCACTCAATGGAGATGCTGTGTATAGCGTCAATTGTGTTCGTCCTTCCTTTTATCTTTTACCTTCAATATCTTATGCATCCGGAGATGGTACTATAAATTCACCAATTCGTATAAACTGATTGACGGACAGTTTTGAAAAAACATCAGTAAAACCTAAGAAAAAAGAGGTAAAAAGTTCGACCAGTATTGAACGATTTATCTCTTTTTTTGATATGCTATGTTGCTAATTAGATGTTTAAAAGAATGAAAAACCACATATTTACACTTATGGTTATGCAATTGCTAAATTTACTGCATTCGAAAAAGATTTTACTGATGTAAATGTCAATATAAAATGTCATAAAAATTTTATTATTAAATATCATAGAGAATAAATCTTATTGGCAATCGAATATATTTTGTCGAATTAATGGCTCGATGAAAAAGTGTTAAACCAATTTTAAATAATGACATAATTCTAACTTTACCTTTTTCTTTATATACTTTGTGAGTAACTATTTTCTCATTTTTATAGCATCTAGTATTTTTGGAATAATCAGCTCCAAGAATAGTTAGAAAAAGTACAACAGTACAAGCTAAAGTATACATAGTATTATAGGCTTTTTCACTCGCATTGTTGATAGCTTCTAAATATAATCCATTACTTTTTTGATTTTTAAAAACACATTCAATAGAACTGAAGCAGTGAGAGTAGTTTTGAATAGCATGCTCAACATCTCTGTTTGTAACAATAATCCAAGGGTCATTGGTGTTTAAATATTTACTAATAACAATATTAGTTTTATATTTGCTATCATAAAGCTCAATATCTGTATGAACAATAGCGTGATATTTGTGATAAGGTAAGTCATAAAGCCATTTCCAGATTTTATGTCGTTCTTTTTTATCATAGATAAATAGTTTGATATTTTTCTTTAATCTTATACAATAAGTGTGACCTAAAGTTTCAATAGTACTTAAAATTTTTTCGGAATTAAACCAACGGTCAGCTAAGAAAATTAAATCAAATTTTCCTCCGAATAGAGCAGAAACGTGATTAATTCCCTCGATGATTAAAGATTCATTAAAAGCAATAGTACCTCCTTTTTCAAGAGAAACATCTTTATTAATGTATTCTTGTTTAAAAGATTTAAACCAAATAGGAATACCTTGCTTACCAACACGCATGGTAAACATTAAAGTGACATAATTATCATGAGAAAACATATGGTCAAAAGTAATATGAATTCTGTTATCTTTATGTTTTTTCTTATATGAAGAAATGACATGAAAAACTAAAGAATTATAAAAATTTTCTGGGTTAAATAATTTGTTATTAAAAAATCTACGAATTCTCTTCTGAATAGATTCAAGTTGAACATGAGAAAATTCATTTTTTAAACATTTTGCTATATCAGTAGATACAACAGATTCAGAAAAAATCATACCAAAAATAATTTCTGGAATGATATTTAGTTGTGTTTTTCTTAAATTTGGAACATTATTTTTTAAAAATTCACGAATTTTGTTTGTAATTTCTGCTTGTGTATTGTATAATTTATTCATGGCAACTCATTTTTATTTTTATTTTGTTTATTATTATTTTAACATTAGAGTTGCCATTTTTAAAGAGTTTCAAGAGGATTTGATATAACTGGTGTGTTATATCATTTTCTTTTATTTTAAAAACTGTCCGTAGGTAAGAATCATCAACTAATTTTAAGGACATTAAAGTCCTTTTTTTGTGATAAATAATGGACTTTTGAGGCAAAATATGATATAATTTTGATATGAGATGAGGTTATAAATGATGACAGTGAAAGACATAAAAAAAGCTTTGATTGAACAAAAAAATATTGGTTTAAAAGGTAATTTATATCATAAAACACAAGTTAATTTTGCTTATAATACTAACCACATGGAGGGTTCAACTATTACTAGTGATGAAACTGAAAGTATTTATGATACGGGTACTATTCTTACAAATAGTGAAAAAGTTATTAATTTAAAAGATGCAACAGAAACCAAAAATCATTTTACATTATTTAAATATATGCTCGATACTTTAGAAGAACCATTAAATGAAGAGTTAATTAAAAAATATCATTTTATTTTAAAAAGTGGAACTCTTAGAGATGATGAAATAGGTATTATAAATATCGGTGAATATAAAAGTCTTAAGAACTTTGTTGGAAATATTACAACTTCATTACCTAAAAATGTAGATAAAGATATGAATAATTTACTAAGTTGGTATAATAAAATAAATAATAAAAGGATAGAAGATATTATCGAATTTCATGTTAAATTTGAAAAAATACATCCATTTCAAGATGGAAATGGCAGAATAGGTAGAATGATTATGTTCAGAGAGTGTCTGGTAAATGATATTATGCCATTTTATATTGAAGAAAGAAATAAACCATTTTATATCCGAGGTATAAAGGAATATCAAACAAATAATGAAAAAGGGTACTTAATTGATACTTGTTTAAATAGCCAAGATAATTATGAAAAGTTAGCAAAATATTTTTTAGAAAACTAATGAAATGAAGACTAAAGCATATAATTTGGCCTTTTTACTTGCATTTTTTAAAAAAAGTGATAGAATAGTAGAAACAAACGGGGGTTTGTAAGAATGAATATTGAAATTATAGAAAGTTATATTGAAAATGGAATGTTTAGTATATCTATGATTGAAGATATAAGTTATGAAGATTTAAGTAACTTAGTAAAGGACAGTAAATTGATAGATGAATATCTTAATAAATTATTACCTAAAAATAGTTATAGTATAGATGAAATATCAAGTGATGTGCTTATTAACTATGCTCTTTTAAAGGGAAAATTAAGTAATATAGATATTAAGCTTGATGATAAAAGTGTTAGTTCATCTGATAAAATGTTTTTTAGAGAATTAGATAATATTCCTCGTTTAAGTAGTGAAGATACATTAAAATATTTAAAAATTTATCATGAACTTAAAAGTAATCATGGTGATGAAGAAAAAATGGCATATTATCGTAATTTAGTTGTTATGGGTAATATTAGATTAATTATTTACATTGCCCATCGTTATGTAAATTTAGGCCTAGACTATCTAGAACTTATTCAAGAAGGGGTCTTTGGAATGATGTATGCTGTAGATAAGTTTGATGCATCTTATAATTTAACTTTTAGTACGTATGCTTTTATATCAGTTAAAAGAAGTATTAAAAAAGCAGTTGAAAATAAGTCAAGTTTAATTAGAAAACCTAGTCATTATATGAGAACTTTAAATAGTGTTAAGGAAAAAGAGTCTTATTTAAGTAATATTTTGGGAAGAAAACCTACTCTTATGGAAATTGCTCAAGAATTAGGTTTGTCACTTGAAAGGCTTGAGACTATTTTGATTTATGATAAAGATATTATTTCTTTGGAAAAGCCAATAGATGAGAATGAAGATGCTATTTTAAAAGATTTGGTGGAAGATGAAAATGGTGTTAATCCAGAAGAATTTGTGATGGAAAATTTCAATATTCGATTAGTTGAACAATTAATTGAGGTTTTGAATCCTCAAGAAAAGAAAGTTATTGAACTTAGATTTGGTTTATTTGATGGAAAATGTTATACTCTTGAAGAGATTGGTAAAAAATTTAGTTTAACAAGGGAAAGAATAAGACAAATTGAAATGAAAGCTTTAAAAAAAATGAAAACTTATG
>CADBRL010000048.1 GCA_902797105.1 uncultured Erysipelotrichaceae bacterium | reverse complement strand
AGTTCACTCGTAATGAAAAGGTCGTAGGTTCGATTCCTATTTCCAGCACCACAAAAAAAGTGCAAGAATGGCGGAATGGTAGACGCGTTGGACTCAAAATCCAATGATAGTAATATCGTGAGGGTTCAAGTCCCTCCATGGGCACCATTAAAGAATCTGGTTGAACTTTGGTTCAATTTACTAATAAATATCAATTCTAAAAATGGAATTGATTTTTTGTTGTGTAAAAAAGAAAGGGATGATTTAATGGTAAGGATTATTAAAGAAGATTTAGATATTGAAGAAGCACTTAAAAAGAAATTAGAGTTTATATGTAGTTTTTGTAATACTGAATGTGAAATTAAGAAAGGTTCAATTAGAACAATAGAAAGAACAAACTTATCTTATGTAGAGCCACATAGAATAATTATTAAAGGTATTACATTTCTAGCATTTAATTATGAAACAAATATCTATATAAAAAATTTCAATAATAAAATACAAATTAAAGATTTAGAAGAATACATTAAAAGTATTTAAAAAGATTATTTTGAAAGATAATATGTAAAATTTGTTTCAAATATCAAAAAACTATGATATGATATATAATTAATGAGGGAGGTTTATTATTTTTGGAAAGAAAAAACAAAATAAGAAAAAAGAGTCACTAAATTTTAAAAGCGATAATTATAAAATGAATGATAATTATGTGACTAATAATTTAGTAGTTGCTAACTTAGAATATATATCAAGTGAACCAACACCATACGGGCCAATGATTAAACAAACAAAACAAAAATATATATTTGAATTATTAAATGAAAATGGAAAAATCAGATATAGAGAAATATTTACTGGATTTGTAGCCGATGCTGAGGAAAGTCATTATTTTGATTTACCATATGTTGTAAATATTGTCTCTTTGAAAGAAGAAGTTCCAGATGTTGCTGATAACATTCCAAAATATGGATTATTATTGTTATTAAATGAGGTTAATACTAAAAAAAGATTAAAAACTTTAAAAAAATAATTATAATTAATTGTGGCAATAAATATTGCTACTTTTATTTTATATATAAAATTAGTATTTATTAGTCGTTCTTTGTAGATATAAGTGTTCAAAATAGGATTTTGTATCGCATCAAATTAATAAATGCAATATTAAAAAAATTTTATTTGTTTTAAAGATAGGTTTATTAAATAAAAGTGGTAAAAGTATTCAATGAATTATAAAACCGGAAAATCACTTTTAAAATAGAGTTTACAGTTATCTCAGAAGATAATACACAAAAAGATTATGTTTTAATAGTGAATAAATCTGAAAATGTTGGTGCTGTATTTTTAACAATTACACTTTTGTCTTTAGCAGGTGCTGCAGGCTATGAATATCAAAAGAAAAAGAAGAAGATTAGTAATGTTTCTAACTATTAAATAATCTGTCTAGACTATTATCAGGGTTATCTAAGTACATTTTATATAGTTTATAAATATCTGCAACTTTGTAACTAATTTCTTTAAAATTATCATTTAAATCTAAAATATTACCATTTCTATAACTTATTAAAATGGGCGAGTGAGTTGATATAATAAACTGACTTCCTTTTTTTTTACAAGTTCATCTATTAAATATAATAAAGATAATTGTCTTTGAGCAGATAAAGCAGTTTCTAGTTTGTCTAAGATATATAAGCCATTTTCAGTAATCTTTTTTGTACAAGTTTTAGAAAAGCCTCTTTATGTGAGCATTCATGTAAATTTCCACCGTACGACCTAAACAAACTAGAAAGGTCGTCTTCTTTAACAAGTCTTTCAACTTCAGTAGAATATTATAAAAACTTTCGGTTCTTAAAAAGAATTTAGTCCTAGGTTTGTTATCAATTTTAATTTTTAAGTAATCTTTCAAGTCAGAAGTAGTGTCATTTGTTTCATACATAAAGTTTTCAGTACCACCTTCTTTAGGTAGTCCTAGATTTACAGCAATTGCTTCAATAAATGTTGATTTACCAACACCATTTTCTCCAACAAAAAATGTAACTGGAGAATTAAGTATAAGTTTTTCAAAATCTTTAACTACTGGCATATTAAAAGGATATTTTTTATAATTATCAATTTTGTCTCTATCTAAAATTATTTTACTAATCATAAGTTTATTATTTATAAGTATTCACCCTTAAAACTAAAATAGCACGAAAAATATAAAAAATCTATATAAATAGTTTAAAATGTGTTATACTTTTGTAAGAGGTATAAAAATGAAAATAAGTGAACCAAAAATTAAAAATTGTGAATTATCTTCTTTTAGTGAATGCATTAAAAATGAGAAATTTAATAAAGTAAAAATTAGGGAAAATAGTAGTGTAGTATTTGATTTAACTGATTATACATTTGACGAGTGTGTTTTTGAAAATATAGATTTTTCTAATATAGAAATAAATGATATATCTTTGATGGATGTAAGGTTTATCAACTGTGATTTATCTAATAAGAGGTTTAATGATACGTTTTTAACAAGAGTTATATT
>CADBRL010000047.1 GCA_902797105.1 uncultured Erysipelotrichaceae bacterium | reverse complement strand
TTTTTCTATTAAAAGAATTGGAGTATTGTCTTTTAACAATTATCTAACACTTTTAAGTTTTAAACTAACAATACTTTCAGCATGATAAGTATAAGAAAATAAATCACAAACATATGAATCTATTATTTCATAATCATCAAGTAATTTCAAATCTCTTACTTGCGTATGATAGTCACATGAAATATACATTATTTCTTCTGGTAATCTTTCTTTTATAAAATTAATAGTATCCTTACTTAAGCCAGCTCTCGGTGGATCAACAATTAATTTATTAAAGTTTAATTCTAAATTTTTTATACTTCCAGCATCACTATAAATAAATTTAGCATTTGTTAAATTATTTAGCTTAGCATTTAAATTTGCATTATCTACAGCATTTTTATTTATTTCAACACCCACGACTTTTCTAGCTTTTGTGGCAGCACTAAGACCTAATGTTCCAACACCTGAATATAAATCTAATACTATGTCATCAACATTTACAAAATTTTGAGCTATTTTAAACATCTTTCCGCACACTAATCTATTTACTTGAAAAAAAGCATCATAAGCTACATTATATTTAATATCATTTACTTCTTCGATAAAATAGTTATCTCCATAAATAGTTTTATTATTTAAAATAATACCTTTTAAGTCTTTTATATCTTTAATTTTAGATATATCTATTTTATCATTTGTATTAATTATTATAAGAACTTCATCTTTATAATTACATCTTATAATAACTTCACCATTTACTATATTTAAACTTGGCATTAATTTAATCACTTCATTTATTTTATTTTCTGCAAGAAGACACTTATTAATTTCTACGATATCATGACTACTACTTTTAAAATAACCTATTTTTTTATTTACTATTTTTAAAGTAATTTTATTTCTATAGTTATAAGGAATATCATTTTTAATTATATTTGGTTTTATTAAAAGACCATTCTTTTTAAAATAATTTATAACATTATTTTGTTTTTCTAAAATACTATCATCATATTGAAGCATTTGATATGCACAACCACCACATACACCAAAATAAGGGCATGACGGTACTACTCTATTTTTTGAAGGTTTTATTATTTTTACTATTTTGCCTTCATTATAATTTTTCTTTCCCTTTGTTATCTCTATTTCTAATACATCTCCGGGCATACTAAACGGTACAAAAGTAACCTTATCATTTACATAACAAATGCCTCGTCCAAAATCATCAAATCTTAAAATCTCAACTTTCATAAACATCACTAACAACATTTTAGCATAAATACCACTATTTGGTAAATATTATAAATGGTGATCTAGATGAATAAAATTATAAATAGGCTTAAAAATGAATTTAATAAAAGTCCTGACTTAGTAATTAAAAGTATTACTATTAATATATTTAAAAAAATCTATATTGCATATCTAGAAACTGTATCAAGTAGTGATAAAGTAAATGATTATATCTTAAAAAATTTAATTTTAGAAAAGGACAATATCACTAAAGGAAATATTGCTTCATTTATTGCTGCACCGAATACAATAGATATTAAAAATACTGATGAATGTGAGTTTTACTTAACTAATGGTTTTAGTTTAGTAATAATAGACAATAAGATTATAGCTGTAGAAACAAGAGCTGATATTAATAGAGCTGTATCGGATAGTAAAGTTGAGTCATCTATTAATGGACCCAAAGATGCATTTACTGAAAATATTCAAATAAATATTGGACTCATTAAAAGAAGAATTAAATCTAGTACTTTAAAAACTGAAAATAGAACAATAGGTAGAAAAACCTTAACTAATATAAGTGTTCTTTATTTTGAAGATATAGCTGATAAAAAACTGGTAGATAATATTTTAGAAAAACTTGATACTATTGATATTGATGGAATTGTTGACTCATCATCGATTGGTTTTTTGCTTGAGGAAGAAAATAATAGTGTTTATCCCACTTATGTTCAAACTGAAAGACCTGATATAGTTGCAACAGCTCTTTTAGAAGGAAAAATTGCTATTGTGGTTGATACTACTCCATTTGTTTTAATTGTTCCTGCTTTTTTCATAGATTTTGTTAATCCTGTAATAGATAATTATAACAAAAGTAAAAATGTTAATTTTATAAAAATTCTTAGAATTAGTGCTTTTTTAATATCAATGATGGCACCAGCAATATACATAGCTGTTATGAATTATAACCAAGAAACAATACCCACAAATCTATTATTAAATTTTGCTATCCAACGTGGTGGGGTTCCATTTCCCGCAATTATTGAAACTTTAATTATGCTATTTGTTTGTGAAATTTTAAGAGAAAGTGATTTAAGATTTCCATCAAATTATGGGGCAGCCATATCCATACTCGGAGCCATAGTTTTAGGTGAAGCATCAGTTTCTGCAGGCATTGCCTCACCTATAACAATTATAGTTATTGCCATAACCTTTATATCAAGTCTTACCTTTACCACAATTGAAATAAATAACGCCTTAAGATTTTTTAGAGCCATTTTCATTTTACTTGCTGGCTTATTTGGTTTATATGGTATTACCTTAGGTATATTTTACTTTTTAATTTACACAACAAGTACCACTTCATTTAATAAACCGTACTTTGCCCCGATATCTCCATATAATAAAGAATACTTTAATAGTACAGTCTTAAAGAAAGCATTAAAAAAAGATACAAGAAGAAGTACTTTATTTACTCATACAAACATTATTAAACAAACGGAGGACTTATGAAAAAAATACTAATTTTAATTATTTTGCTTTTTACTTGCACCGGTTGTTACGATTACAAAGAAATAAATGATTTAGCTATTATAAGTGCTATTGGTGTAGATTATAACAATGATATGTACATTATAACATTAGAAGTTTTAAATGATAAAATAGATAAAAGCTCTTCAAAAATAACATCTTATACTAGAGTTGGCTCAGGTGATACCTTAACAAGCGCCATTGAAAATGCTGCAGATAAACTTGCTAAAGTCCCACTTTTTAATCATATAAAACTTATGGTATTAAGTGATACCATAGTTCAAAACAAATTTGATAATATTATAGACTTATTCTTAAGAAATACTTATTTCAGGGAAAATTTCTATGTTATATCTTCAATGAATACAAAACCAGATATGCTACTTAACAATACTACAGATGAAAATCCTGTTGCAAGTAATGCCATAACAAGTTTACTAGAAAATGTAAGCTATTCTTCAAATACAAATGTACAAAAAAAATTTGATGAAATAGTTGAAGAAGTAACAACATTTGGAATAGATACTTGTTTTTCTAATATAGATTTACAAGAAAATGAATTTATAATAAGTGGTATGACAATATTTAAAGACTATGATTATAAAGATATACTTGATAATGATTATGTAAAACTATATAATCTTTTAAAAGATGAATTTGATAGACCTACTTTTACGATAAAGTATGATGATTTAAGTTTTACAGTTGCAGTAAACAATGGAAAACTAGATAGTTCTATAGAAAATGGAGTTATAAATATTAAAGGTAATTTAATGGGAAGAATACTTGATAACGATCCTAAATTTAATATTAGAAATAAAGACAATTTAGAAAAATTAGATAATAACTTCAGTAGATTATTAAATGATAAATTACAAGAATTTGTGAAAGTTATTCAAGAAAGTGGCAGTGATATTCTAGGGCTTTCAGAAAAATATTATAAAAAGACAAGAAAAAAAGATAAAGACTATTGGCAAAAACTAGACATAAAATCTAATATTAATTTTTATATAAACAAAAAAGGACTAATATACGAGGTGGAAAAAGCATCATGAAAAAAAACACTAATTTATTTATTTACTTTTTAGCCCACTTTCTATTTCTAGGCGGTGGCTTTGCTAGAATATGTGAACTAAGTAATACAGATACCTGTATAGCATTTATTCTAGGAACCCTAATTGGAATTATAATTCTTTTCTTAATTAACAAAGTTTCTTCTGATGTTTCTTTCAAAGAATATATCAAGAAAAATACCTTTTTAAATATTATTATAAAACTTATATTTTTAATATATATTCTATTTAATTTACTCATTTTATTTGTTATTTTATCTGGATTCTTATATTCATATTTTCTACCATTTACTCCATCACTTGTATCATGTTTACCATTTTTACTACTAGCCTCATACCTAGCATCAAAAAAAATAAAAGGTATTTATAATGTGGCATTTGTATTAATATTTTTTAGTCTATTTATAATTATTTTAAAAACACTTCTTTTAACTAATGAATTTCATTATGATAATTTATTTCCTGTTTTAGCTGTTAAAACAACCTCAATATTTAGGGCATCATTAATATACGCCGTAATATCAACAAGTCCAATATTTATCTTGATAAATGAAAAACTAGAATTTAAATCTAGTTTAAAATATTATTTACTTTCTTCATGTACTTTGATTATGATAGCATTCACAATTAGTCTAATTCTGGGAGAAATGATAAATGTTTATAGTTATCCTGAATATACAATACTAAGGAGAATTAAGTTCTTAAGATTTATTGAAAATATAGAAAACTTTATATGTATTAATTGGTTCTTTGATCTATTAATTTCCTTAAGCATATTTATTCTTAAAATAAAAGAAACCATAAATATTAAAAACAACATAGTACCATTTTTAATATCTTTTGGTATCCTTTATATAGTAAATACTTATTTTTCTAACAATTTTTATAATACCATGATTTTATATAATGTTTTTCCATATATATGCTGTGGTTTTATAATAATATTTATTTTATTGTTTAGCATAAAGAAGCTAGCAAGTAAATAGATTTAAACTGCAGGTTCATATATTTTATTATTTTGTTTTGAAAGAAAAGAAACTGAAAATAAAACGATAAGATTTCCTCTTCCACTTATTAATAGAATAGAGGAAGAATTAAATAATACTAATGTTACCTTTTCAAAATTTGTAATTCAAGCTTGTGAATATGCTTTGAAAAACATTGAAAAAGATAACGACAAAACTAGTTTAAAAAAATAATCATATGGCCTAAAACCATATGATTATTTTTAATTTAACATTATTTTTTCTTTAACAAGTTTACTAACTAATGACATATCAGCATTTTTTCCAACTAGAAGTTCATTTACTTTTTTCATTACAAGTCCCATGTCCTTCATACTTGTAGGTTTAATTTCATCTATAGCTGATAAAACAATTTTTTCAATTTCTTCTTCACTTAGTTCTTCAGGTAAATAAGCTGATAAAACAGATATTTCTTCTTCAAGTTTTGCAACTTCATCAGCTTTATCATATTTTTTATATTCTTCTAAAGAGTCTTTTCTTACCTTAACTTGTTTTTTCAAAACAGAAGCTATTTCATTATCATCTAGTTCATGTTTTTTAGATATTTGTTCTAATTGTAAAGCACTTTTTAGCATTCTAAGCACAGATAATTTAAATGTATCTTTGCTTTTCATTGCATTTTTTAAATCTTCATTAATTTTTTCGTACATAATTAGCCTCGATTTCTTTTATGAGAGTTTTTAATTCCTTCTTTTATTTCGTTTCTTCTTCTAACGCCTGATTTTTCATAATGTTTTCTTTTCTTTATTTCAGAAGGGACTCCACTTCTTGCAACTTTTGCTTTAAACTTTTTTAATGCTAAATCAACATTACCATTTTGTACAACTACCTTTGTCAAATTCATTCCCTCCCTTCTTGTTACAATAAATATTATAACATCAGGTTTAAGCATTATCAACAATTTTCTTCATATTTTGCACTATTTTCGCAAAGTTATGTTAGTATTTACCTTAAAATAAGCAAAAATACCATTTATATCATTCATATTTTAACTTCAATAACTTTTCTTTTTCTAATCCAGTTATGCTTACTATGTTATCTAGAGACATATTCATCTCCAAAAGCTTTTTAGCAGTTTCCAACTTAGTTTGGTTGACTCCAATCTCACGACCTTCTTTAATTCCAATCTCATGTCCTTCTTCCAAATAGTCTTCTTTGATAGCGTTCATTAGCATTTCTTGATCTTCTTCATAAGTAAGAGCTTTGATTACTATTGTGTCATCATTAAGTTTTGTTATT
Organism: uncultured Erysipelotrichaceae bacterium; assembly: GCA_902797105.1. GTDB lineage: Bacteria > Bacillota_I > Bacilli_A > RF39 > UBA660 > Onthocola_B. The sequence continues at coordinate 8,454 of CADBRL010000047.1, read as the reverse complement.
TCATCTTTGTATTTCTTTACCATTTTATTGTCAGTCCTTTCTGCAAATTCTATTAGTTCTTTTTTGTCTAGGTCTAATGCATATAACAAAGCATATTCTTTTTGTAAATCGTTATTATTTTTACAAATATTTTTAATTCTATTCACATTCACATAATAAAGTGTAATATTTTTAACGGTTGCAACCTTATTAATTGCATCATAACATCTATACCTTGTTATATTTTGTAAATGATTTTTATCACTAAAATCTAGCGAAATATGAATATATTTTTTCTTGGGATTATAGTTTTTACCACGTTTTATATCTTCAGCATTATTGCTGCAAAGTATAGAAAGTTACGCATACGATAGTAATCTTTTGTATCGCTATTTATTTCCATATGTATTCTCTCTTTCGTAGTATCTATTATCCCATCAACCCTTTTTTCTTTTTCAAAAATATCTGTTATTGGTAATTAACAATTTACTATTTTTTCAACATGTATTACCAATTTGGTTATTTCTTCAATTAATTCTTCAAGTAAGTCGTGATCTTCTTCTTTGAAAAATATTTTTTTAAAAAGTCTATCATACTTAGATGTATAAAATTTACCCATTAAATTCCTTTCCCTAGTATCACCTAATACTTTCCTTTTTTATAAATTTAATTTATACTCTAGTACAGCTACAATATAACACACGGCCATATAAATTGTCAATATATTTTTGCAATAAATTATTGCTTATTTTAAGTAAATACAATATCTGTACCTAAAAGGCATAAAGCCTTTTTAAATTTTACATAAAGTTCTTCCGAGAAGTCTTCTGACAGATGAACCAACTTCATAACCTATATCATAAATAGTTTTACCAAGTCTTGCTAGTGAATTAAAAAATGTTGCAGTTAATCCTCCACCATCAATAAGTGCTAATTCTTCTTTTTCTAATATCATAATACCCTCCTTAATTACATTTCTTAGGATTTACAAATCCATTTAAAAACCCAAGTAAAAAGGTTCCAAATCCACCAATTATAAACCACAGAGTTTTTCCACCACCATTAATATTTGCCATTTTTTCATTACTTAAAATTTCCATAATTACCTCCTAAAATAAAATTTTTTTAAGTTTCTTATATACTTTTTCTTCATTATAAAAAATACCTATTTTAAATACTTCATTATTGTTTAATCTTTCATCTATTTTCAGTTTTGCCATTTGATAATTAACAATATTTTCTTTATCAAGCATAACTTCACCTATTTCTTTAACCTCAGCATTATAATTTTTACTACCTATTTTAATATACTTTAGACTTGTTAACACATCAGGGTTCTCTATAGATATTTTTATATTTATTAACTCATCTTGTACATAACCATAGGTATTGTAACTTTCATAGATATTTAAATTTAATACATAACCTAGAATAATTATAAATGCTATTGAAAGAATAAATAAACTTATTTTAAAAGAATATTTTATATTAATTAAATCTAAATAGTTCATACAGCCTCCAAATTAATAACTTCATCAAATATATTAGGAATTTTTTTATGACTTATATAAATTAAACTTTTATTTGCGTAATACTTTCTAATATTTTTTAAAATTTCTAATTCTAAATCAATATCAACTTCACTTAATGCCTCATCAAGAATTAAAACATTAAAACGTTTAAGCACAGCTCTAGCTAAAATTATTCTTTGTTTTTCTCCTCCAGAGATATTACCTTCATCATTACCTATTATACTTTCATATCTAAATGGCTTCTTATTTGCAATATCATCGATATTACAAATTTCACAAATCTTTTTAAACTCTAAATCTGAAATCTTTCTCCCCAAAGTAATATTTTCTTTGATTGAACCAGTAAATATTGCTTCATTTTGGTTTACATACAAAATATTTTCTTTAATAGTTTTTAAACTTATATCTTTATAATTAAGTTTTCCAAGTAAAACACTACCTTCATAATCCGTTATATATTTATTTAAAATATTACAAATAGTCGATTTCCCCGATCCAGACGGACCATTTAGCAAAACAAACTTACCTTCTTCAATATTTAAATTTAGATTATTTATTATTTTTTGATACTTATTATAAGAATAATTTAAATTACTAATAGAAATATTATATCCCCCAGTTGCACTAGGTTCACCTAATTTTTCAGTTTCAATACTTAAAAAATCATTAATTTTTGTGATACTTGCCTTCATAAAACTATATTTAGGAATACAATCAATAATATTTTTAAGTGGCTCAAAATAAAGATTTAATAGTGTATTAAAGGTAATTAAATCAATTAAGTTAATTAAACCTTTGTATACGAAATAAAATCCAAAAGTATTAATTAGAAACAAACCTATTTCATAACTACCAGTTTTAAGTATATTTACTTTGTTCAAAAATATATTTGTTTTATAACTATCATAAATATATTCTGTTAACTTACTTTCTAGTTTTTTTAAAGTAATATCTAAAGCATCTAAATTCTTAATACTTGTAATCATTTTAACATCTTCTAGAACATTATTATTAAATTCTGCTTCCAAAGATAAAATTTGATATGCTTTTTCAAAAATACTTTTTTTGGTTAATATTCCTATAAATAGGTATACAGCAGTTGTTAGAAAAAGTATTAAAAATAATTTACTGCATATACTAAATAATAGAAATATTGTTATTACCACCAAGAGAAAATCAAGAGTATAAGTTATAAAGACTTCCGTAATTAAGCCCTTTATACTAGTTAATTCATTTACTCTAGACATAATTTCTCCAGATTTTCTTGATGTAATAACTTTTAAAGGAAGATTAAATAAATGATTTAAAAAATCAGATGTAATTAATATATCAATATTTTTATTTAAATGATTTTCTAAATAATTGCGATAGTAAGATAGAAAAAGTTTAAATAAGGTTAAAAATGCAAAAATAATAATTAAAACTTTCAAATATGTTATAGGATACCAATCTATATAAAGGGAATTAAATAATTGAAAGTAATATCCTAAAGCTATAGTAAAAAGTGTTAATAATAAACTAGCAAATATAATTATTTTAATTAACTTTTTTTCTGACAAAAATATTTTTTTAAATATTTTAAATAAAGTTACTTCATTTTTTAAAACAATTATTTTTTCTTTAGGATAAAAAAGTAAAACTACACCATTCCATTCTTTTTGAAAATCCCCAAGAGACTTTATCACCTTTCCTTTCGCTGGGTCCATGAGTACAACTTTGTCTTTAGTGATTTTGTAAATAACAACATAATGATCATAACCCTTTTTCAAATGTAAATGAGCAATGGCTGGTACTCTTTTAATATCATAAAGCCTTTCTACTTTCATCCCAACTGCATCAAATCCATATTTTTTACCAGCATTTATTAAATTAAGAGCAGTTGTTCCTTCAGTTGTAGTTTTTGCATCTAATCTAATTTGTTCCAGTGAAACATTTCCCTTATAATGTCTTATGATAGATAAAAGTGAACATGCGCCACAATCTTTTTCATCTTGTTGTCTAACAATTTTCATTCTAATTTCTCCCTTCACTTTATATATTTCCTAAACCATCTCATTTTTTCCCCTTTTTTTGAAATTTTTTTGTACAAAAAAATTTCTGTGGCTAAAGATAGTCCAGAAATATCACAAAAATAACATCAAAAAATTTTTATTTTCAATATTTTTTAAATTGTCAAAAACTGTAAAGTTTTATCTATTTTGATTTTTTTCGAACAAAAATAACAATGAAAAATAATAAAATAACCAAAAAACATACAAAAGATATTATGTATGGAGTGTTTTCATTCATAACTTTATCACCACTTCCTAAAGTCACTTCCTGATACTTCATAACACTTTCTACTTTTTCCCGATAAACCTCTAAAGTATACACATTTTTTTCGTTATCAGATGTTATCTCCAAAAAAATATAATTTAAACCATAATTTAAATTTTCATTATTTATAATTTTTATTTCATCTGTATCTCTAATTTTATATTCTATTTCTAAAAACTCTACATTACTTTCAACTAAAACTGTATATGAATTTACATACTTATCAAACTTTAAAGGCATATCTCCATTTAAAATTTTTAAATCTAAAAGCACACTATCACTTCCCATAAATAGTGTGCTCAAAATTTTTTAAATTATTTTTAAAAGTATCTCATTCATAACATAAATGTAAGATGGATTAATAAAAATGTTATCTTTCTTTTTAATTAATTCCTTACTTTTTAAAAGCGGTTTAATATTATATACATCTTCTAAATTCTTACCAAATTTCTTCTTAAAATCATTTACATTAATTCCATCTAGTTTTCTTAGTCCAAGCATTATTTCATAATCCATATTTTCTTTTTCTCCAATTATTTCTCTATCTTCAACATAATCCCCTAATAAATATTTTTTTAATGTTTTAGTATTTGTATATCTTATTTTATCCACATAACCTGAAGCTCCAAGACCAAATCCATAATACTCTTCATTATTCCAATAAACTAAATTATGAATACTTTCAAAACCAACTTTGGCAAAGTTACTTACTTCATAGTGATGTAACCCACCCAATTTTTTTTCAATATACTTATACATCTCATAATCAAGTTCTTCTTCCATAACCGTAGTTTTATTAGCATAAGCTTTAGTATGTTCTTCTAAAATTAAACTATACGTACTTATATGTTCAGGTTCAAGTTTTAAAAATAAACTTAAATCTTTTTTTAATATCTTTAAAGTTTCACCTGGTATTGCATACATTAAATCTAAATTAATATTGTTAAACCCTAAACTTCGACATAATTTTATTTTTGCTTCGGTATCTTTAAAATCTGCCGCTCTTTCCATAAATTTAAGTTTATTCTGATCAAATGACTCAATACCAATACTAAGTCTATTTACACCATAACTTTTTAAAAGCAGCAAAAGTTCTTCATTTATATCTTCAACATTGCATTCAAAGGTAAATTCTAGTAAATTACTAGTTTTAAAAATTTTAGTCATTTCTAGTAAACTATTAATTTCACTTAAACTAAGACTACTCGGAGTGCCTCCACCAATATAAATAGTTTTAATATCATCCCCCATGTATCTATCTTTAATTTCAGCCTTTAAAGTTTTTAAATAAGCATAAACCCATTTTTCGTTATAGATAAACTTACAAAAATCACAATATGAACAAATATTTTTGCAAAAAGGTATATGTATATAAACTGAACTAGCCATTATAGACCTCTTTCTGTTTTATTATGATATTTGTTATAAAAATCACATAAATAATTAAAATCTGATACTAGTTCTGGATATTTATCTTCTAGTTTTCTTACTCTATTAGAATAACCAGTTCTATCAATTCCAAAAAATTCACCAACAATTGTAGGAGACATCATATATTTAATTTGAAAAAGAAGAATTGTAATTATATCACTATCTTTAAGTATCTCATTAAACCTTTCATGTTTTAGTTTAACTTCCATTGCTTTACTATCATTTAAAATTTCTAATAATTCTTTTATACTTTGTTTATCATTCTTTTTACAAGCCAAATATAATTTATCACAATATATTATAAACTTTCCTTTAGCTTGACTTTGTTTTTTCATACCATGTTTAAACAATAGATCTAAACTAGTCCTTTTCTCCGGATAATAAATCTGTACTTTTCGATATAATTCATCCTTATCTATTTCTAAAATTGTACTCAATTCATCTAGTCTAACTCCAAAAGTTAGAGCGCATTTTGCAATAAATCTGTATCTTTTTTCTTCTGAAGGAAACATTTGATTTAACCCTTTTATTTTCATAAACTACCTCTTTGGTCTATTGTGACTATAAGACCTATAAAATAAATCTGACAGATAATCAAAATCTGATATCAAACTAGAGTATTCACTTGGAAGAGCTCTAACTTTTCTAGCATAATTAGTGTTTTCAATATGAAAAATTCTTTCAATATCCATTGATGTAAACATGTATTTTATTTGATATTTAAGCATTGTGATAATTTCTTCATCTTTCCAAGCAATATAATGACCTTTTTTAATTTTATTTAATAATTCTAATGCATCCTTATCAGAAATAACTTCCATATTCTTTTTAATTTCTTCAACATTTTTCTTTTTCGCCGCCCAAAGCAAACTATTAAAATAATTTTGGACTTCAGCACTTGCTACTTCTTGATTTTTCATTCCTTTTTCAAGCACTAATGTAAGAGAAGTTGCATAAGAAGTCCCACAAGAGGAAACTTCTTGATTTAATTCTGCAGAATCTACATTTAAAACTTTACTTAAGGCACCAATTCTAATACCAAATGTAAGTATAACTTTTACTAAAAAATTACCTCTTTTATTTTTATCGGGAAATAGTTGTGTTAATTGTTTATAATTCATTTTCTACCAGTACCTCCAGAAATTTGGAATTGCCATTGATAATAATCACATAAATAATTAAAATCAGAAATTAAATCAAAGTATTCATCACCTAAATTTCTAACTTTATTTGAATAAAAATGTCTTTCCAATCCAAAAATATTATTAATCATTTCCAAATTGATCATGTATTTTATTTGATATTTTAAAATAATTAAAATTTCTTCACTTGTCATCTTTTTAGCATCAAAAGGTTTTCTTTTTAATAATGATTTAACATCTTGGTCTGATATTTCTAATAAAACATTTTTAATTTGAGTTTTATTTCCACTTAAATATGCTTTTGTTAATTTTTTATAAAATTTTTCAAAATTTTCCAAAGCAATATCTTGTCTTTTCATTCCACGTTCAAAAACTAGTTTTACATTTTCATAAAAATTTGTGCTTTCATATAACATCTTTTTATTGATACTTTCAACACTCTCATTTAAAATCATTGCCAAAGTTTCTGCTCTTAAACCAAATGTCAAAACACAATTAACTAAAAAGTTTTTTCTTTTTTCTTCATTTGGAAACATACTTGCTAATAATTCTATCTTAATTGGTTCTTTTGGTTTTATTATGTTATCACTTGAATGCTTTTGTAAAGTACTTGCTGCCGTAGTTAGCATTTCTTTTGTAACAATCTGTGGTGCTGCCTCACTAAGCATTTTTAATCTTTTAGTTAAATCTCTATATATTGTAAATTCTGTAGTATTCAAAGCATTCGCTATTTCTGCTACTGTTTTATTTTCTTCTGTAAGAAGTTTGTAGGCTTCTAAAATTCTTTTTCTACACATTTCATCTTTTATTGTCCTATTAGAATTTTCTGCTACTTTTTCCATTACTTTTTGATATATTTCCGGAGATATATCTTCAATTTTCTTTGTAACATTATTTCTTACTGTAACATGAGAAATTCCAACTTCCTTGGAAATTTCCCTAAAAGACATACCATTTAAATACATATTTGCTTGTTTTAATATAAAACTTTTTTCTTCATCGCTCATTATTCATCACCTAAAACTGCTAAGAATGCTTCTTGAGGAACTTCAACAGTACCTACCATCTTCATTCTTTTCTTTCCTTCCTTTTGTTTTTCTAGTAGTTTTCTTTTTCGTGAAACATCTCCGCCATAACATTTAGCTAAAACGTTCTTTTTTAAGGCACTAATATTTTCTCTAGCAATAACTTTAGAACCAATACTTGCTTGAATTGGTATTTGAAACATTTGTCTTGGAATAAGTTCACGTAGCTTTTTAACAATTGCTCTTCCCTTAGAATAAGCGAAATCTTTATGAATAATTACACTTAAGGCATCTACGATTTCACCATTAAGTAAAATATCCATTTTAACTAAACTACTTTCCTTATATCCACATAATTCATAATCAAATGAAGCATATCCCTTTGTTGTACTTTTTAATCTATCATAAAAATCATAAACAATTTCTGATAATGGTATTTCATAATGAACATCAATTCTTGTTGCATCAATATAATCAACAGATTTATATATACCACGTTTATTTTGACAAAGTTCCATAATTGCCCCAATATATTCAGATGGAGCAATTATATTTGTATATATATAAGGTTCTTCAATATAACTAATTTTTGTTTTTTCTGGCATTTTTGATGGAGCATCAACATCTACTTTACTTCCATCTGTAAGGGTAACTTCATACACAACACTTGGACTAGTAGCGATAATACCAATATTAAATTCTCTTTCAATCCGAGTTATTATTACATCCATATGTAAAAGTCCTAAAAAACCAATTCTAAAACCAAAGCCTAAAGCTTCACTTGTTTCCGGTTCAAACGTTAAAGCAGCATCATTTAATTTAAGTTTAATAAGTGCTTCTTTTAATTCTTCATATCTATTTGGTTCAGTTGGAAATATACCCGAAAATACCATTGGCTTCATCTTCTTATATCCTTTGATAGCTTCATTTGCTTCATGACCAACAACTGTAATTGTATCACCAACAGAAACTGTACTTATATCTTTAATTGAGGCCGCAATATATCCAACTTCTCCACTTTTAAGTTCA
>CADBRL010000046.1 GCA_902797105.1 uncultured Erysipelotrichaceae bacterium | reverse complement strand
TATTTTTAACTTTAGTTTATATCTATTCTTACTTCCTGGTTTACATCTAGCTAAGCCTTTTTGTAATCCTTTTAATCTTTTTTCATTAACTTTCACTTCATTTTTTAACTTCTCACCATATGAAGTAACTATAAAATCTTTGATGCCTAAATCTAACCCCACAATTGATGTTGGATTTATGGTTGGCTTACTAAATGGCACTTCAACAAGGACACTTACAAAATATTTGTTAGCGTCTTTACTAATAGTTGCTGATTTTATCTTTCCTAATATTTCTTTAGTTGTTCTATATCCTCGAAACTCTACTTTTTTAAGTCTTGGTAATGTTATTACTTTATTTTTAAAATCTATTCTTATACTTTCATATTTAACATTTTTATATTCATTCAAAGTATTATTTGTTGTATAACTTTCATGTACTCCTTTAACTTTAAATCTTGGATAACCATTTCCACGAAAAAAATTCTTAAATGCATCATCTAAGTTAAATACACATTTTTGAAGGGCGCATGAATCTACTTCCTTAAGCCATTCTTTTTCTTTCTTTAAATCAGTTAATTCTTTTAATTGTTCATAAGCATTTAATTTAATTTTGTTTTCTTCATATTTTTCTTTTCTTTCGGATAAAAACTTATTAAAAACAAATCTTGTGCATCCAAAAGTTTTATCTATCATTATCTTTTGCTCTGCGTTTGGATAAATTCTTAATTTATATGCTTTATAAGTATTCATAAAACTAGCCCCCTTAGATAATATAATTATATCATGCGTTTGGCCACACATCAAGATTTATTTTTACAAAATTTGGATAACTTTCTTAGTATATAAAAAAATAAAGACTATTTTTAGTCCTTATTTCATGTATTTATTAAAGTTCTTAAATTCTGGTGAGTCTTCTAGATCAGTTTGAGCTAGATCTTGAAGCAAAGTTTTTTGTCTTCTATCAAGTTTAGTTGGAATAATTATATTTACTACAGCATACATATTTCCTTTTGATATTGAATTAGGAAGTTTAATGCCTTTACCTTTGATTTTAAGCTTTGTATAATTTTGAGTTCCTGCTTTAATTTCAAGTATAATATTTCCGTAAAGTGTAGGTATTTCCTTTTTGCATCCGAGTGTGGCATCTGTAATGGTAACTGGTACTTCAAGATAAATATCTGCACCATCTCTTTCAAATAATGGATGTTCTTTAATTTTAAATTCTAGGAACACGTCACCATTTGGTCCTCCATTTAAACCAGCATTTCCTTTACCAGAAAGTCTTAATTGATATCCTTCATCTACACCTTCTGGAATAGTAACTGTTAGAGTTTTAACTTTTTCTACAACACCTTTACCATGACATTCATCACATATTGTTTCGTAAGTTTTACCACGTCCTTTACAATCTGGACATGTTTTTTGCGTTTGCATATAACCAAATATTGTTTGGGATTGTTCTAAAACTTTACCTGCTCCACCGCAAGTACGACATGTTTTTTCGTTAAATCCACCTTTACCTTTACATCTTGAGCATTCACTAGTTATGTTTAATTTAACATCTTTTTCACAACCAAAGGCTGCTTCTTCAAATGTTAGATTTAGAACTACACGAATGTCTTCACCTTTAGATGGGCGAGATGATGTTCTTGAAGATCCTCCGAATCCTGAAAAACCACGGAAACCTCCACCAAAAAGATCACCAAGAATATCTTCTAAGTCAATATCTCCCATGTTGAAACCTTGGAAACCAGCACCACCACCAGATCCACCATTTTCAAAAGCAGCATGACCAAATTGGTCATATTGACGTCTTTTATTTGCATCCGAAAGTACAGCATATGCTTCTCCGATTTCTTTAAATTTTTCTTCAGCACCTGGTTCTTTATTAATATCTGGGTGATATTGTTTAGCCAGTTTTCTAAATGCTCTTTTTATTTCTTCATCTGTAGCAGTTTTGCTAACTCCTAAGACTTCATAATAATCTTTTTTATTCATTTTTTACTCCTTTCCCGCGATAGTAATGTTATCTAAAAGTAGTGAAGGCGTACTTACACTTAAACTAAATTTAGACAAATCATTACCAACTTCAATTACATTTGTAAATACTTCAAAAAAGTTAGTGGATAATATAATCATATTTAATCCTTTAGTTATTTTACCATTTTGAACTAGTAAACCTTCAGCTTGAACTGATATATTTCCAGTTTTTTTATCAACTCCGGCATGAAAACCATAAGCTTCGTCAATTATAATGCCATTATTAAGTTCTTTAACTAGTTCATCAAAAGTTTTACTTCCTTTTTCAATATATAAATTATTAACTCCATTTGCATTACCAGTTGCATCTTTTTCTAATTTTATAGCATATTCAATATTATTTATTTCTTTAACAAATGTACCTTTATCTACTAAAACTTGTTTCTTTTTTAAAGTTCCTTCACTATCAAAATTAGAATTAAGTATTCCATTCGGTGAATCTTCAATAATAGTTATTTTATCACTAAATATTTTCTTATTTAATTTATCTGATAATACAGACTCGTTTAAATATATACCTTTACTTTGAAATGATGCACTAAATGTAGATAAAATGCTAGCAACTACATTATTTGCAAGAAGGACTTTATATTTTTTTGTTTCAACAGATGTACTATCTAGTTTAATTAATAAGTAATCTAATTTTTTTAGTAAATATTCTTTAAATTCATCAAAGTTATATTCTTTAGTATAAAACCCAATATAAAGTACTCTGGTTTGATTATTTTTTTCTACTGTAACTGATGCACCATATGAATTAAAGTATGTTTCATCTTCCATATCACAATTATTTAATTCATTGGTTATAAACTTACCAATTTCAGCATGAGAAAATTCAGCTTCAACAGTTTTAATACAAGAATATTTATTTTTTAATTCATTAAGTGATAATAAATCTTCTTTAACTTTAGTATTATCTATCTTTTCATAATCTTTTACTTTATTTTTGACATTACCAGAACATAATTTATTACTATTTTTATTGTCACTTGTATTAAATATTTCTTCTAGAGTATTAATAATTTCTTCTACATCATTAATGTTTTCTGTAACTATTTTAACACATCTATTATTCTTTATGGCTTTAATAATATAACTTGTAACATTAGTTATTTGAAATAGTTTCACTTTATCATTTAAGGTACTTATATCTGTAGAATTATTCTTTTCTTTAAATATTTCAATATCAATATTATGTTTTTTACCAAGTTCAATTAATTTATTCACTTTTTTCACCTCCGACGAGTATATGACTTACCTTTATACGTGGCATTCCAACATTAACTGGAACGGATCCACTGATAGAACCACAAATACCTTGACCAAGTGCTAGGTTATCTCCGACCATTTCTACACTGGCAAGTATATCCTTACAATTACCAATTAAACTAGCAGATTTTACACATTCAGCAAGTTTTCCATCTCTTATCATATATGCTAAATCACAAGCAAAGTTAAAATCTCCAGTTTCTGGTGAAACACTTCCTCCGCCCATTTTTTTAGCATAAAGTCCTAATTTAATGTCTTTAATCATGTCTTCAAATGTGTCTGTTCCTTTTTCAAGATAAGTATTATTCATTCTAGAAGTCGGAGCATATATATAACTTTCTCTTCTAGAACTTCCTGTTGGTTTCATATTCAACTTACGATTGTTTATTTCATCAATTAAATATCCTTTTAGAACACCATTTTCAATAAGTACATTTTTTTTAGTTTCTCTTCCTTCATCATCAATCTTAGTTGTTCCCCATTCATCAAATAATGTTCCATCATCAATGATACTAACTTTCTCACTTGCTATTTTTTTGTTTAAATCATGACTTAAAACTGATATTCCATCCGCAACAGATGTTGCTTCCATAGCATGACCACAAGCTTCATGGAATATTACTCCCCCAAAACCATTTTCAATTATAACTGGCATTTCACCACCTGGACATGTAGAGGCATATAACTTATCTGTTCCTTCTTTAATAAGTTCATTAATTACTTCATCAAATTTTATTTCATCAAGTAAATCTAGACTAGTAGTTTTACCTAAAGAATAAGAAATATTACATGCTTTATTGCCATCTTTAAAACTTATGATAATATAAAGTCTTGTTCTTTCTCTTTCTTCATTTTTAAATAAACCATTTTCTCTCGCTATTGTAACATCTTGTTTAACATTTTGAAGTGTTAAATTTACTTGATTTATTCTTTCATCTTTACTTCTTATTTTCTTATCTAAATTATTAAATAATTCTTTAATATCATCATTTGTATAATGTGTCTTATGATTATTTTTATATTTTTTTAATCTTTTCAAAGAAACATAATTATACACTACTTTATCTTTAATATTACTTTTTAAAGTATTTATTATAGAATTAATACTTTTCTTACTAAAATCGTTAGTGGCAGCATAATAAACATTATTATCTTTAGCAAGTCTAAGTCCAAGCCCATTTGAATAGTTTACACTATAACCATCTAGATTACTATCAATATAATTAAATACTGTGGTTTTTTTATTTTCCATGAAGATTTCTGCAAAGTCACCACCAGTTGATAGCATGGCTTCTAAGATGTTTTCTAATCTATCCTTTTTCATATTTCTCCTTTAAACGGGTAAAAAGAGAGTTAAGACGCTCTCTTTTATCCATTAATTTTTAATTATTTTTCTTCGTATGTGGCATCTTCAACTTTTTCATGGTCATCACTACCACTATTAGTATTGTTCTCTTTATTTGCATTTTCTTTAGCTGCTTGTTCATATACTTTTTGAGCTAAATCCATTGCAACTTTATTAAGTTCTTCGCTAGTATTTTTTATAGCATCGATATCAGTTCCTTCTAGAGCTTTCTTAGCAGCTTCTAGTTTTTCTTCAGCATTTTTCTTATCATCTTCAGTTATTTTATCGCCTAAATCAGATAGAGCTTTTTCTGTTGCAAATACAATACTATCTGCATTATTTCTTACTTCAGCTTCTTGTTTTCTCTTTTCGTCAGCTTCTTTATTAGCTTCAGCTTCTTTCATCATCTTATCAATTTCTTCATCAGATAGATTTGTTGATGATGTAATTGTAATAGATTGTTCTTTATTTGTACCTAAATCTTTAGCAGTTACATTAACAATACCATTAGCATCTATATCAAATTTAACTTCAATTTGAGGTACTCCACGTCTTGCTGGAGGTAAGTTTGTAAGTTGGAAGTTTCCAAGTGTCTTGTTATCACTAGCCATTGGTCTTTCACCTTGTAAAACATGAATATCTACAGCAGGTTGATTATCTACAGCAGTTGAGAATACTTGAGATTTACTTGTTGGAATTGTTGTATTTCTTGGAATTAATACTGTCATAACGTTTCCTAGAGTTTCAATACCAAGTGATAGAGGTGTAACATCTAGTAAAACGATATCATCAACTTCACCAGTTAAAACACCACCTTGAATAGCAGCACCCATAGCAACTACTTCATCTGGGTTAACACTCTTATTAGGTTCTTGTCCAAGTTCTTTTTTAACAAGTTCTTGAATATATGGAATACGTGATGAACCACCAACTAGAATTACTTTATTAATATCTTTAGCAGTCATACCAGCATCTTTTAATGCTTTTCTAACTGGTTCAAGCGTTGAATCAAATAAATCACGACACAAGTCTTCAAATTTAGCTTTTGTTAATGTCATATCCATATGAACTGGTCCTTCATCATTTTGAGCAATGAATGGTAAGCTAATTTGAGTTGTAGTCATACTTGATAAGTCTTTCTTAGCTTTTTCAGCGGCATCTTTAATTCTTTGCATTGCCATAGTATCTTTACTTAAATCAATGCCATGTTCTTTCTTAAATTCTGATACTAAATAATCAGTAACACGAGCATCAAAGTCATCTCCACCTAGACGATTATTACCACTAGTTGCTTTAACTTCAAATACACCATCACCTAGTTCAAGAATAGAAACATCGAATGTTCCACCCCCTAAGTCATAAACTAAGATAGTTTGTAATTTATCTTGTTTATCAAGACCATATGCAAGTGCTGCAGCTGTTGGTTCGTTTATAATACGTTCAACTTCAAGGCCTGCAATCTTACCAGCATTTTTAGTAGCTTGACGTTCTGCATCATTAAAGTATGCTGGAACTGTAATAACTGCTTTAGTTACTTTTTCTCCTAAATAGCTTTCGGCATCTTTCTTTAATTTTCCTAGTATTTTAGCACTAATTTCTTCTGGAGTCCATTTCTTTCCACCAGCTTCTACTTTTTCACTAGTACCCATTTTTCTCTTTATTGAAGAAATCGTATTTTTAACATTAGTTACGGCTTGTCTTTTAGCAACTTCACCTACTAATTCTTCATCTCCTTTAAATGCTACTACTGAAGGAGTTGTTCTATTTCCTTCAGCATTAGCTATAACCTTTGGTTCTCCCCCTTCAAGTACTGCAACACATGAATTTGTAGTACCTAAGTCAATACCTATAATTTTACTCATATTTAATCATTCCTTTCATTTATTTTTTTTGAGCTTAATTATTCGTTTACTTTTACCATCGCAACTCTGATAACTTTATCTTTATAAGTGTAACCTTTTTGTAAGACTTCAATTACCACATTGCTAGGTAAGTTTTTATCACTATCTGTAAGAACTGCTTCCATCTTATTTGGATCGAACTCTAGTCCTTTACATTCTATTTCTTTTACTTCTAATTCTTGTAATATACTTACTAAATTAGTATATATCATCTTAAATCCACTTAAGAATTTAGATACTTCATCAGATAAATCTCTGTCATCTAAGTTAATAGCTCTTTCAAAATTATCTACGATCGGTAATATTTTAGTAATTAATTTTTCTCCATCATATTTGCATAATTTACTAATTTCTTCTTCATTTCTTCTTTTCATATTTTGCATT
>CADBRL010000045.1 GCA_902797105.1 uncultured Erysipelotrichaceae bacterium | reverse complement strand
TTAGATAATATAATTATACCATATGTTTGGCCACATATCAAGATTTAATTTTATAAAAATTGGATGACTTTCCTAGTATATAAAAAAAGATAGTATGACAATTGATGATTGTGTTAATTATATTTTAACAGCTTCAAAAGTTGTTAAAAATTTTGATGTTGTATCTTTTTCGAAATACAATGAAAAAAATGGTCTTCGTTTTAAAAAAATAATAAATGATATTACATATATTGTATTTTTAATAGTTTCAAACAAACGACAAACTTTTAGTATTCAGACCATATTTATGTCAAAAAATGATTACAAAAAAAAAGAAATCTTATCTCCAAACTTTGCTGAATCCAGCTATAAAGCCAGCCACAAAGGACACGCTCGAAGCGAATGAAGCATCGATTTCTTTTATAACAAGATATTACCATACTTTGTAATTTATGTCAATTGTTTTGCTTTTAAAAATTGCTTTTTAAGCAAAAAAAAGAAATCTTATCTCCAAACTTTGCTGTAACCAGCTATTAAGCTTGCCGCAAAGACACGTCCGAAACGTATGGGGTATCGATTTCTTTTATAACAAGATATTACCATACTTTGTAATTTATGTCAATTGTTTTGCTTTTAAAAATTGCTTTTTTAAGCAAAAAAAGAAATCATATCTCCAAACTTTGCTGTAACCAGCTATAAAGCTTGCCGCAAAGACACGTCCGAAACGAATGGAGCAAAAGATTTCTTAACTACACTTTAATACAAATTATTTATTTTTTAAAGCTTCTTTTATTAAAATATCCAATAATTTTTTATAAGATATACCTGCTGCTTCTGCAAGTTTTGGATACATGCTTATGTCTGTAAAACCTGGCATTGTATTTATCTCATTTATAATTATTTTATTTGTTTCATTTTCTAAAAAGAAGTCTACTCTAGCTAAACCTTTACAATTAGTGGTTCTAAACGCAAGTTCTGCTATATCTTTAATATTCTTTTTTATTTCTTTAGGAATATTTGCAGGTATAACTGTTTTAGATTCTTCATTTTGATATTTAGCATCATAATCATAGAACTCTTCAGCAGATAAAACTTCTCCAACTTCTAGAGATTTACCACATAAAACTGCACACTCAAGTTCTCTTCCTTTTATTTCTTTTTCAATTAAGACTTCACTGTCATATTTTAAAGCTTCAAGTAGAGCTTTTTTTAAGAATTTTCCAGTCTTCACTTTAGTAACTCCAACTGATGAACCAAATCTAGATGGTTTAATAAATAATGGATATCGTAACTTTTCATTTATTAGTTTATCTATATCTTTAATATTTACCTTTTTTACTAATTTCAAATTATCATAATAATATAAATCTTTATTTTCTTTAATAATAGTAATATCCGGAGATACATGTGCTATATTTTTTAAAATAGCTTTAGTATAAATTTTATCCATACAAACACTACTTGCTAAAATATTACACCCAACATAAGGAATACCAAGAACTTCTAAAAAACCTTGAATACTACCATCTTCCCCCATTTTGCCATGCATAACAGGAAACACACAATCCAACCTTTTTAAAAATTCAAAAACATTTTTAATTGGTTTTATTTTCTTGGGAAGTTCACCAAATTTTTCTATTTGCAATTCTTCACAAATATACCAATTATTGTTTTTATCTAAATAAATTGGAATAACTTCATACTTTTTCTTATCCAAATTACTTATAACATTATAGCCACTTACAACAGATACCTCATGCTCTGTCGATGAAGAACCAAATATCACACCTAATCTCAAAATATAAATCCCCCTTTATTTAATAGCTTCTACTATTTCTTTGAAATTCATAGAATTACTAGCTTTAATTAAGATATTATCCTCTTGCTTCTTTATAGTATTTATAAATTCTATCGCTGTTTTATTATCTTTAAAATGATAACTATTTTCTTTATTAAATCCAGCTTCTATAGCACCTTCATTAATATATGATGCGTCATCTCCGACAGTTACTAAAATATCTATTTTTTCATTTTTTATAGCAGTACCTATTTTTTTATGTAAATCTTCCGAATAACTACCAAGTTCTTTCATTGTTCCAAGTACTGCTATACTTCTACCTGATAATGAACCAAGATATTTAATAGCATAACTCATAGAATCAAAATTAGCATTGTATGAGTCATCAATAATTGTATATCCATTCGTAGTTATTAAACTCATTCTATTACTACTTAATTCAAAATTAAGTATTCCATCTTTAATTTCTTCATCAGAAACATTAAATTCTTTACCTGTTGCTACACCCGCTAGAGCATTATAGATAAAATGTTCTCCCCCAACAGGTACTTTATAAATGACATTATTACATGAAAATGTTGAACTCCATTCATTTTTTTCTATAATATTAGCCATGTAATCGGAATTTTTATATATACCAATTGTTATTATATGATATTTATCTTTATTTTCTAAATACCATTTATGTAATAAATCGTTATCATTATTGATAATAAGCACTCCATTTGGATTTAATCCTTCAAGTATTTCTAACTTGGCTTTTAAAATATTTTCTCTACTTCCTAGATTACCTATATGAGCTGTACCAACATTAGTAATAATGGCTACATCAGGTTTTGCAATACTTGTAAGATAAGATATTTCTCCGAGATGGTTCATTCCCATTTCTAGTACTAATACTTCATTATCCTCTTCAAGTGATAAAATTGTTAAAGGTAAACCAATATGATTATTTTGATTTCCAATTGTTTTATGAGCTTTATATTTTTCTTTTAAAATACTATAAATCATATCTTTAGTACTTGTTTTTCCTGCTGAACCAGTGATGGCAACAACTGGGCTATAAAATAAACTTCTTTTGTACTTAGCTAAGTCACCTAAAGCTTTAATTGTGTTTTCTACTACTATTATAGATTTATTATTTTTAACTAAATAGTCATTTATTTCATCTGTCATTTCAAAATTATCTAGTATAACTAAGCTTGCTCCTTTTTCAAAAGCATCCATAAAAAATTTATTTCCATCATTTTTTTCACCTTTAATACCAATATAACAATCGTTTTCTTCAATTTTTCTAGTATCTATGGTAATTTTATTAATATTAGTATTAATTTCATTAAAAAGAGATAGATATTTAAGTGTTTTATAAATATCTAATGTTTTCATATTTTCACTTCCCTCACATTATAATTATAACTTATTTAAATAGTTTTGTATATACTTCATTAAAGCTACTAACAGGAATTATTTCCATGTTATCTGTAATTTCTTTAGGTACATCCTTTAAATCTTCACTATTACTTTTAGGCATAAACACTACTTTGATATTTTTATTATATGCAGCAACCAGCTTTTCTTTGAGTCCTCCAATTTTTAGAATATTTCCATTTAAGGATACTTCACCTGTAAAAGCATAATTACTAGGTACTTTTTTTCCTTCTTTTACACTGCACAAACCTACAGCAATGGCAAGACCTGCAGATGGTCCATCTTTTTTACTTGAGGCATCTAAAAAATGAATATGTAAATCTTCATTATGAAAATTATACTTATATTTACTCTTAAGCATGCTTAATACTACTTCTATACTTTCTTTTAGAATATTTCCTGTATTGCCTGTAACTGTTAATTTGTCACTGCCTTTACATGTTAAAACTTCCAATTTAGATAAACTTCCTCCAAAACCTGATACAGCTAAAGTATTTATAGTACCTATTTCATTTATTTCTTCTTCTGTATTTTTATATTTTGGACTTCCAAGTAATCTTACTACTCTTTCTTCATTTAAAACTTTAACATTATTGATAGTTATTTTTCTAGCAAGAGATGATAAAACTCGTTCTAAATCCCTAACTCCAGCTTCAGAAGTATAATTATTTATTATAAAACATAATAGTTCATCACTAAATTTAATTTTGCTATCATATACCATATTATCAAGTAATATTTTAGGAAGCATATAGTTTTTAGCTATATCTTTCTTTTCAAAAACTGTATAACTACTTAAATTTATAACTTCTACTCTATCTAAAATGGCTGTTGGTATATTTTCAGCATTATTAGCTGTTAATATAAATAAAATATTACTTAAATCAAATGGTTCTTCAATATAGTTGTCAGTAAATATTTTATTTTGATTTGGGTCTAGGATTTCTAAAAGAGTTGCAGCTGGGTCACCTTTATAATCTTTAACCATTTTATCAACTTCATCAATTAATATTACAGGATTATTACTTCCACATTTATAAAGTCCTTGAATTATTTTACCTGGAGCTGATGCTAAATATGTTCTCCTTGTACCAATAAGTTCTGTTGAGTCATTTAAGCCTCCAACACTTATTTTGTAAAAATCCCTATTTAAAGCTTTAGCAATTGACATAGCTATAGTTGTTTTACCTACGCCTGGAGGACCTACTAAACATATAATCGGACTTGTAATATTACGATTTAAATTTTTTATAGCTATATATTCACTAATTCTAGTTTTAATTTCATCCATGCCAAAATGAGATTTATCAAGTTCTTTATATACTTGATCAAAATTGGCAGTTTCTTTTTTAGATTTATTCCATGGTAAATTTATAATCCAGTCTAAATAATTATGCATTACACTTACTTCAGGACTTGCTTCATTCATTATTTCATATTTATCTATTTCATGACTTATATGCATCTTTATTTTTTTATCTATTTTTAGTTTTTCTAATGCTTTTTTGTACTCTAAAACTTCCTCATTCTTCCATGAGTCTTCTCCGAGTTCTTGTTTTAGAACTTTCATTTTTTCTTTTAAAATATATTCTCTTTGGTCATTTTGAAATGACTCATCAACTTTTTCTTCAAGTTCATTATCAATTTCTGCAACTTTTATTTCTTCATACATATCTTTAATTAAAGATTTGGCTCTCTTTATAGGATTAATTTCTTCCATATATTCAAGCTTTTTAGTTATATTAAATGGTAAAAATGATGTAATTGCATCTGTTATTTTATTTAAATCTTTATTACTTGATACAAAAGTTAATATATCATTAGATACTGTTTTAGATACATTTATATATTTCTTTAAGACACTTACTAATTTTTTTAATATTGCATTTTCTTCTTCAGGCACTAAAGATGGTAAATCAATATATATTACTTCACTATACAAAATGTCACTATTTACTTCTTGAAAATATTTACTAACTGCTACTCTACGTAGACCTCTTAGTTTAACTTCGATAACACCATCATTATCAACTTTGTTTTTTATTCGAGCTATAACACCGACTTTAGGTAAATCTTCTACACTTGGTTCTTCTTCTAAAACATCTGTCGGAGCTATAACTAGGATTTCTCCTTTAAAATTACTACTTGCGGCATTTATAGCTTTGCCACTTATAACATTTTTAAGTTCAAGTTTTATCTCTTGATTAGGAAGTATCACTAAATTCTTAAGTAAGATGACGGGAATATTAAATGTCATAAAACACCTCCTAAACTTAAATGTTATTATAACCAACTAAAGTAAATTTGTAAAGTAAAATCACAACATTTTTTTTATTTCATAAGATACTAATGAACGAAAAAGGAGCAAATATGATTAATTGGTATATTAATTTAAATTATCCATGGCAGGCACTT
Organism: uncultured Erysipelotrichaceae bacterium; assembly: GCA_902797105.1. Lineage (GTDB taxonomy): Bacteria > Bacillota_I > Bacilli_A > RF39 > UBA660 > Onthocola_B. The sequence continues at coordinate 3,540 of CADBRL010000045.1, read as the reverse complement.
ATTGCTACAATGTTTACATGGGCTATTACTTCACTGGGATCAGCTGTTGTATTTTTCTTTAAAAAGGTAAATAAAAACACAATGGATGCGATGCTTGCTTTATCTGCAGGTGTTATGCTAGCTGCTACATTTTGGAGTCTTTTATCTCCAGCAATTGAAATGGCAAATTCTCTAAAATTAATCTCTTGGTTAGTTGTATCTTTTGGAGTTCTACTGGGAGGATTACTTTTATTTGTCGGGGATATAATATTTGATAAACTTACAACAAAAAAAGAAAACTCAAGTAGTTTAAAAAGAAGTTTAATGCTTATTTTCTCAATTACCTTACACAATATTCCAGAAGGTATGGCTATCGGGGTGGCCTTTGGTTCTGTTGCATACAATTTAGATGGAGCAACACTTGCAGCAGCAGTTATGCTTGCAATTGGTATTGGCATTCAAAATTTTCCAGAAGGTTCTGCTGTATCACTACCTTTAAGACGTGAAGGAATGCGTCCTAAAAAAGCATTTTTCTTCGGAGTTTTAAGTGGAATTGTTGAACCAATTTCAGCTGTAATCGGAGCAATACTTGTTATGAAAGTTCAAATATTACTTCCAATTTTACTTGCATTTGCGGGTGGCGCTATGATATATGTCGTAGTTCAAGAACTAATACCTGAAAGCCAAACAAATGAAAAAAAAGACCTCATGGCCCTATTTACAATATTTGGATTCTTAATCATGATGATATTTGATGTTGCACTTGGATAACATTCTAAAAGCTAGGGATTACCTAGCTTTTAACATTCTTTTAGTAATTATATTCTTATTGATAGTTGTAATACTTAAACTTATATAAGGAAAAGACACTACTTTAGGCGTAGTGTCGCAAAAACGTAGGTAACTTTTCTGGACAGCCTTACATTTACATTATATCCAAATTTTATATAAATATCAATAGTTTTGAACAACATTATCAAATTAATAGATAGTCTTTATATTTCAAACAAAAATTTATTTTTGCATATTAGCTCATATGCAGGTTTTAATATTAATTCATATCTTTTATTAAGTATTATTTTATAAAATTTTTTTCTTAAATCAGAAATACAGGGAATTCCATCTATTAAATTTTCAATTTTTTTCATATCTATCTTTGGAAATATATCAAATAAAGCTTTACTACAATCATTACTTTCAAAGGAATTAATATAAAAGTACGGATTTATTTTAATTTTTCTTTTTAATGCAGAATTTGAAAAAACAAAGACTCTTTTTTCTATTTCATTTTCATCACTTAAAATGTTATTTATTTTTTCATCTTCTAATTTTGGATATAAACAAGATGCACAGTCAAATATTGGTGCCATTTCAACTTCATTGGTATCAGAATTTATTAGAAAGCCCCAGTTGCCATTATGACGGTCAAAATTTCCTACGAAAGAGTCTACTATAAACATTTGCCAAAAAAACTTTTTTAAAATAGCCTTATTATATAAAGTTTGTTCATCAATTACTGTTAACACATCAGATAAATCTGTTCCGAATCCCAGTTTACTACTACTTATAATTGAATTTTTTAAAGAAGCAAAATCATAAAATTTTTTATTTGGTTCAGTAAAATCTTTACAAGCTACTACTAAATGATTCTTTTTACTAAAATATGTTCCTAATAAAGTTTCTTGAGTTTTAAACCCTAATAGACTAAAAATATGGCAAGCAATATATTCACTTATTACACTACTTGTATATTGTCCTTTACAATCTTTTGATGAAAATTTAAGTAAATATTTTTGATTATTATATAATATTCCTATTTTAGAGCCATTAGATCCACCATATAACTTTGTATTTAATCTTGTACAATTTGAAAAGTCAATTAAAGCCATAAATAAACACCTCATGACAAATATATCATAAAGTGTTTATTTTAGCAACATTATTCTTCATTTTCATATAAAGTTTTATATATTTTATTTTTTCTAAGTAATGATTTATGAGTTCCTTCATCCACCACTTTACCACCATCTATTAGATAAATAATATCGGCATCAATAATAGTTGATAATCTATGGGCTACGATTATAATTGTATGATCTTTAACCAAATTATCAATTGCTTTTTTTATTTTAGATTGATTTTCATTATCTAAAGCACTTGTCGCTTCATCAAATAAAATTATTTTACTATCTTTAAGTAAAGCTCTAGCAATAGCAAGTCTTTGTTTTTGACCACCTGATAGATTAATACCACCTTCACCAATCATAGTGTCATACTTTTTTGGAAGACTCATAATGTAATCATCTATTTCAGCAAGCTTACACGCATTTCTAATTTTCTTTAGGGACATATATGGATCAATTATCTTTAAATTTTCAAGTATAGTTTTATTAAATATAAATGGTTCCTGACGAATTATAGCAATATTTTGTCTTAAAGCATCTTCAGTAAAATCTTCGATTGGTATATCATCAATTAATATAACTCCACCATCGACATCAAAATATCTTAAAAGCAAATTAAATATACTAGTCTTTCCTTGTCCACTTTTACCAACAATAGCTATCTTTTTACCTGTAGGTATTTTAATATTAAATTCTTTAAAAATTTCATTTTCTTCATTCGGATACTTAAATGTTACATTTTTAAATTCTATATTTCCTTCAATATCAGTTTTTGAAACGTTTCCAAAAATTTCATCTTTATATAGTTTATTATCTAAAATTTCATTTATTCTTTCCATTGAAACTTTCATTTTTTGATAACTTGAAGATAAATTTGTCATAATTTCTATAGTGTTCATAAATCTATAAACATAATAAGTCATGGCCATGAAAAAGGCAAAAGTGCCAGTTCCATTTATAATAAGTAATATACATGTTGCAAAAATAACAAACTCTAAAATTGTATTCAAATTATAAACCCATGTATTATAGTTTTTCTCTGTAATCATTTGTTTATTTATTTTAAAGTACGTATTCCTCACTAAATTTTTAAAATTATTATTCATACTTTTTCTAATACCTAAGGCTCTAATTTCTCTGATGCCTCGGATATTTTCTGAAACATTTGCCACCGCTTCATCTTTTTGTTTATTTATTTCTTTTTGATCTTCTTTTATGCTTGGTAAATATTTATTAGATAAATGATAAAATAATACTAAATATATGATAACTTCAAAAGCAACTAAAATAGAGTTAAAGCAAATATAAATAAAAACTATCAAAGAAGTAAACAAAGATATAGCTATTCTTAACACTTGTCTAAATGAATCAGATATTGTTGATGAATCACTTGTTATTCGATTTATAAATTCTCCGCTTGATTTTTCTTCGAAAGCTCTGGCTGGTAACATTCCTACCTTTTCATAAACTGCTATACCGATTTTTTCCATCATGTTATTTGCACATTTTTCCATGTAAATCTTACCATATCTATCAAATATAAGATTATCAATTAAGTTTATGATAAAGATTGAAAATAAAATGGCTATGGCTACAGCAAAAGAATTGTTACTTGCTTTATCCATTGCAAGACCTATTAAATATCCATATAATGTTC
>CADBRL010000044.1 GCA_902797105.1 uncultured Erysipelotrichaceae bacterium | reverse complement strand
TGCAATCAATTTGCTTAAGGAAAATTATCCCATTGAAAAAATAATTAAAGTGACTGGATTAACTGAAGAAGAAATAGAAAAATTAAACAGATAAAATAAAGGATGACATTATGGATAATTCCAATGAATGTCGCCCATTTAAGTATGTAGTAACACCAGAAGATGAAAAACTAGTTAGAAATATCCAAAGATACATTGACTATAAAAATGTAGTTAAAACTGCAAATTAATATGTTTAATGAAAACTATCCAATAGATATGATAATTAAGGCAACTGGTTTAACTGAAGAAAATCTAGAAATTATAAAATAATGTTAAGGCTATTACGAATTAAACAATTAATTTTGTAACAGCCTTTTTGATTTAGAAAAAAATATGTAATTTTGCTATACATTTAATATAAATTTTGTTATAATATGGAAGAAAAAAAGAGGTGACTAACCATGAAAATTGATTGGAAGCTAAAAAATGGTGATGAAATCGTCATCGATGAGGTAGATAAAGATGCCAAATTTGAAGATAATTTAATATATTATGTAGATGAATATGGTACTCATGTGATAGACAGAATAAACAGAATTTACGAACGACGATGTCCAGAAGATATATTCAGAGTTGATTTTAACAACAACTTATTAACAGTAATATTTGAAAATAATAATTTGAAATATGATATAAATACAAAATATGAAGAAGAAAATAATAAAATAACATTAACCTATTCATTAGGTGATGAAATAAAAGTAATAGAAATTACTAGGAAAGAGGAAATATGAAAAATTTATTAACAGAAGAAATTAAAAAGGCTTTAGATGCCCTAGAAGTAACAGATGTAGAAATCGAAGTAACTAAACCAGCTTTAGCTGAAAATGGTGACTTTTCAACAAATATTGCTATGAAATTAGCAAGAATATTAAAGAAAAATCCAATGCTTATTGCAGAAGAAATTGTAAGCAAAATTGATAATCCAAGTATTAAAAATATTGAAATTAAGGCCCCAGGTTTTATAAATTTCTTTGTATCTAAAGATTATTTGCTTGAAAATATCAATAAAGTATTAGATGAAAAAGAAAGATATGGAAGTTCAAACATTGGTAATGGTCAAAAAATCAACATTGAATTTGTTAGTGCCAATCCAACCGGAATACTTCACTTGGGTAATGCTCGTGGTGGTGCTTATGGTGACTCACTTGCACGTATCATGAAATTCTGCGGATTTGATGTAACTAGTGAATACTATATTAATGACTTAGGAAGTCAAATAACAAACTTAGGTTTATCAATTATAGCTCGTTATAAAGAAATATGTGGGCTTCCATCAGAAATGCCTGAAAATGGTTATTATGGTAAAGAAATAATTGCTATAGCACAAAAGTTATATGATGAACACAAAGATACATATTTAGATAAAGATTTAGATTATTTCAAAAAATTAGGAACAGAAGAAATGGTTGGACACATCTTTGATGATTTAAAAGAATATAGAATTGAATATGATGTTAAGACAAGTGAAAAAGCCTTATCAGAAAAATATGATTTAAAAGAAGTAGTGAATATTTTAAATAAAAATGGCTACACTTATGAAAAGGATGGAGCAACATGGTTTAAATGTAGCGCTCTATTTGATGATAAAGACCATGTTTTAATTAAAGAAGATGGAAATGCTACTTACTTTTTACCAGATATAGCATATCATATGGATAAAATAAATCGTGGTTTTGATAAAATGATAGACATTTTCGGAGCAGACCATCATGGATACGTGGCACGTTTAAAAAGTAGTGTTAAGGCTCTAGGAAATGACCCAGAAAAACTAGAAGTTAAACTATTACAATTAGTAAGACTTGTAGAAAATGGCGAAGTAGTAAAAATGAGTAAAAGAACTGGTAAATCAGTTACATTAAAAGAATTAATTGATGAAGTCGGAGTTAATGCTGCTAGATATTATTTTTCAAAATATAGTTTAGATACTCAAATGGATTTTGACTTAGGACTTGCTAAAAGTAAATCTAATGAAAACCCAGTATTTTACGTAAGCTATGCTTATGCAAGAATTTGTTCAATCCTAAAAGGACAAGAAAATGTAAAAAAATGTGAAAAATATATTGCAATTAAAGACGATACATCATATAATGTTCTAGAAAAAGTTTATGAATTCCCAGAAGTGGTAAAAACAGCAGCAACAAAAGAGTTGCCACACTTAATTACCAACTATGTATATGAACTAGCAAGTTTATTCCATTTATACTATGCTAAAAATCGTGTACTTACTGATGACGAAGAAGAAACTTTGGAAAATTTAAATTTAATCAAATGTGTTAAACAAACATTATTTAACGCACTTGATTTAATCGGGGTTATCCCACCAGAACAAATGTAAGGAGAATGATTTATGAAATTAAAGCAAATACCTAAAGAAGAACTTGAACTAATGGGTTATGATGATATTGCTTTACTAATTTTACAAGAAAGTGGAAAAAAAATGAAACTACGTGATATTTTTGCCAAAGTATGCGCAGTTTTAGAATTACCAGAAGAAACAGTAGATGAAGAATTAATGGACTTCTTTGAACAAATGTCTATAAATAAAAAATTTATTATGCTTGACAAAGGTTATTGGGACCTTCAATCAAGGCATAAATTAGACATAGTTTTTGATGATGATGAAGACGAAGAAGAACTATTGGAAGATGACGAAGAGCTAGTAGAAGACGATATAGCTGATGATGAAGATGATATTTTCTATGACAAAGATGATGAAACAGACGATGTTGCAGAAGATGATTTATCTGACCTAGTCGTAGTTGATGACATTGATGAAAGTAATTTATAGCATCTACCTAAAATTTTAATCTACATAGAAAGGAAGATAAAAATGTTTAATAGATTAGATGCAATTGAAGAAAAATACAATGAATTAACTAAAGACTTAAGTAATCAAGAAATATTAAATGATTTTAATAAAGTAAAAGAGCTATCTAAGGAACAAAGTGATCTAGAAGAAACAGTTGTTGTTTATAGAAAATATAAACAAGCTCAAAATAATCTTGAAGAAGCTAAAATGATGGAAAATGATCCTGAGTTAAAGGAAATAGCTGAGGAAGAAATTGCCACACTGGGAGCTGAAATAGAAAAATTATATCATGAATTAGAAATACTTTTAGTTCCAAAAGATGAAAATGATGGTAAGAATGTTATCATGGAAATAAGAGGAGCTGCAGGTGGAGATGAAGCTAACATCTTTGCTGGTGACTTATTCAGAATGTATTCTTACTATGCTGAAGCCAATGGTTGGAAAATTGAAGTACTTCATGAACTTGAAGGTACTAGTGGTGGTTTTTCACAAATAGAATTCATGGTAAAGGGAGCAAATGTTTATAGCAAACTTAAATATGAAAGTGGTTCTCACCGAGTTCAAAGAGTACCAGTAACAGAAACTCAAGGAAGAGTTCATACATCAACAGCTACAGTTCTAGTAATGCCAGAAGTTGATACAGTAAACATTGACATAAAAGAAAGCGATTTAAAAATTGATGTATATCATTCAAGTGGAGCAGGTGGACAATCAGTAAATACTGCCAATTCTGCAGTTCGTATTACACATGTTCCAACCGGAGTAGTTGTTACTTGTCAAACAGAAAGAAGTCAACTTCGTAACAAAGAAAGAGCGATGCAACTATTAAAAATCAAAATAAATGATGAAATTACACATAAACAAGAAAGTGCAATCGGAGCTGAAAGAAAGTCTAAAATTGGTACCGGGGATCGTTCTGAAAAGATTAGAACATACAACTATCCACAAAACAGAGTTACTGATCACAGAATAAACTTCTCAACAATGACTTTAGATAGAGTTATGGATGGTGAACTTGAACCAGTAATTGAAGCTTTGATAACTGAAGATTTAAAATTAAAACTAGCTGGAATGTCTTTGGAGTAGACCCAGCTTTTTTTGAATATGGAGGAAACATGAAACCTGATTATATAAGTGTTCCAGACTGGGAACTTTTATTAAAAAAATATCCAAATAAAAAAGAGCTTTTAGACAAACTAACAAATTATCCACCACAATATTTAATAGGCAATGTAGAGTTCCTAGGACAAACAATAAATGTAGATAAAAGAGTTCTAATACCAAGATTTGAAACGGAATTACTCGTAGATAAAACTATTAAATATGCCAAAGAATTATTTAACAAAAAAATAAATATAATAGATTTAGGAACTGGAAGTGGATGTATAGCTATAGCACTTAAAAATAATCTAGATGCAAATGTAACAGCACTAGATATTTCAAGAGATGCCCTAGATTTAGCAAAAGAAAATGCTATACTTAATAATACAAAAATAACTTTCATTAACAAAAGTATGACTGATGACTTACAAAATAATTATGATATCATAATATCTAATCCACCATACATACCATACGATGGTTTTGTAGAAGAAAAAGTAAAGAAAACAGAACCAAATATAGCATTATTTGCAGATAACAATGGACTATATTTTTATGAAGAAATATTAAATAAACATTTATCTTATTTAAATTCTCCAGGATTAATAGCATTTGAAATTGGTGATAATCAAAAAGAACTTTTAGAAGAGTTAGTATCAAAATTAAATTTAAAATATTCATTTGAAAATGATTTACAAGGTTTACCAAGATATTTATTTATATTTAAATGAATAAATATTAAAAAAACTAGCCATCACTTACTCAGGTGATAAAGTTGAAAAAGTTAATAATTGCATTATTTTTAGTTACAGTATTAATTTTAGTAAATAAAAAAGAAACAAAAGTATTAATACCTGAAGATGCCATTAGATTTAGAATAATAGCAAATAGCAATAAAATAGAAGACCAAACTCAAAAATTAGAAATAAAAAAAGAATTAGAACCTGTTATTACCAATATTTTATCAACATCAAATTCTTTAGATGAAACACGTAAAGAAATAAAAAATAATATGTATGAAGTAAAAAACATATTAAATAAATACGACACAGAGTACAAAATAAATTATGGTCTTAACTATTTTCCTGAAAAAAATTATAAAGGAGTAACTTATAAAGCTGGTGAATATGAGTCTTTAGTGGTAACTTTAGGTGATGGACTTGGTGATAATTGGTGGTGTGTATTATTTCCTCCATTATGTTTGCTTGAAGCAACTGAAGATAATTACGATGATATAACATACACAACATACATAAAAGAAATAATAGATAAAAACTAACAAGCATATATTTAAATGGTGATTATATGCAAGAACTATTGTCAATAATTTTAATCGGAGTATCCTTATCGATGGATACTTTTTCTTTATCTTTAAGTATGGGTTCATTAATTCAAAATAATAAACATTTAAAGATTTTTCCTTTCATCGTAGGCATATTTCACTTTTTTATGCCCATTATTGGTAATAAAATTGGTATAAGTATTATGAATTATTTTAATTTAGCAAGTAATATAGTACTTGGTCTAGTTTTAATAATTCTCGGAGTAAATTTAGCTATTAATTATTTTAAAAAAGAAGAAATAAACATAAATTTAAGTTTTATAAGTATTTTATTTTTAGCTTTTAGTGTTAGTATTGACTCATTTACTGTGGGTTTAGGTATAAGTGATATTACTAGTAGATTTATGCTATCAAGTTTTATTTTCTCAATATGCAGTTTTTCATTTACTACATTAGGATTAATAATTGGAAAATATTCTAGTAAACTAATTGGTAATTATGCAAGTATCATAGGTATTTTACTACTTATATTACTTGGTATATTTCATATTTTATAAATAATTTACAATTAACTTAATATTTGTTATAATTGTCTTAGAAATGAGTGTGATTATTTTGGAAATTTTGTTTTTATAATACCAATTCTTGTAGTATTAACTTTTATCTTACCATTGCTTTAATGGAAAAGTGTAGAAGTAAATGCAGAAAAAGAAATATTAGATAACAATGAAGAAATAATGAAAGATAATGTAACAAGAAAAGCAAACATAAATAAAGAAGGAATAGAAATAACAGCAAAAGCAATAAATGAAGGATTAATAAATAATAAAGTTTATTGCAAATATTGTGGTAAATTAATTGATAGTGATTCGAAATATTGCACAGTATGTGGAAGAGAACAATAATATTTCCTTTTTACATGCCATAAATATTATTAAGAGGTGAATTATTTTGAAAAGAATAATAATTGAAGGAAACAAACCTTTAAGTGGAAAAATTAAAATAGGCGGAGCTAAAAATAGTGTAGTTGCATTAATACCGGCAGCTATAATGGCAAAGGGAACTGTTCATATAACAAATGTCCCAAATATATCTGATAAAGATGCATTAATTGAAATATTAAAACTATTAAATGTTAAAGTAGAAACCAAAAAAGATATAATTGATATTGATGCTAGTTGCATGACAAACACAGTAATACCTGAAACTTTAAGTAATAAACTAAGAGCATCATATTATTTTATGGGTTCATTACTTGCTAGATATAAACATGTTGAAATGTATTTTCCTGGGGGATGTAATATAGGGTCAAGACCTATTGATTTACATTTAAAAGGATTTGAAGCTTTAGGAGCCACAATTACAAAAGAAGATACAAAATACATAATTGATGCTAAGAAATTAACCGGAGCAAATATTTTCTTGGATTTTGCATCAGTTGGAGCCACAATCAACATTATGATAGCGGCTACAATGGCAGAAGGAACAACCACCATAAGTAATGCTGCAAGAGAAGCTGAAATAGTTAATATAGCAGATTTACTAAATAATATGGGAGCTAAAATATCTGGAGCAGGAACAGAAGAAATAACAATTGAAGGAGTTAAAGAACTTCATGGAGCTGAAATAAAAGTTATACCAGATAGAATTGAAGCCGGAACATACATCATCATGGGAGCTCTACTCGGGGATAATCTAGAAATAGATGGGATGATACCTGAACATAACATAGTACTTTTAAATAAATTACAAGAAATGGGAGTTAATTTTAAACTTAATAATCATAAAATGATACTTAATAAGAGTAAAAATTTAAAACCAACTAATGTTAGAACCGTAGTATATCCAGGTTTTCCAACAGATTTAGGTCAACCAATGTCAGTATTACTTACTCAAGCAAATGGCATATCGCTATTTGAAGAAACCATCTGGGAAAACAGAATGGGACATGTAAAATATTTAAATCAAATGGGAGCAAATATTGAAGCTGAAAGACAACATGCTAAAATAACTGGTCCAACAAAATTACACGGCGAAGTAATAACAGCAACAGACCTTAGAGCTGGAGCAGCCTTAGTAACAGCAGGTTTACTAGCAGAAGGCACAACAATAATAAATGATGCTGAACACATTCTAAGAGGTTATGAACGAATTATCAACAAATTATCTCATGTAGGTGCTAATATTAAAATAGAAGAAATATAATGTAAAGAGAAATCTTTACATTTTTTTATGGGGGTATTTTAATGAAAAGAAGATATAAATTACTTTTAATAATTTTAATCGGGGTTATTTTAACAATATTTATAAATAGTTTAAGAGTTACATCAAAAACAACATTTACATCACTCGGAGATGGGCTAAGTATTGGCATGACACCATATAATGTCGCAGGAACTAGTTTTAATGATTATTTAAAGGAAAAATTAGAAACAAAAGATGATTTAGAAAGTTATAATAATGAATTTTCATATGTTCATCAAACAATCAGAGAACTAAATGAACATTTAAATAACAATGATTATGGCAAAACAACAAGAACACCAATTAAACAAATAATAGCAAAATCAGACCTTTTAACACTTGCAATTGGCGTAGATGAGTTTGCAAGTAAATCACAAGTTGAAGAAATAACATCAGAAATAATAGATAACTACATTACTGATATGAATATATTTTTAAAAAATATCAGAGAATTTTATGATAAACAAATAATAGTAATCGGTGTATATCCAGCATTACAATTTAGTAAAAAAGATGCAATTGAAGTTAATTCAAAACTCAAAGTATTATGTGGAAAATATGATGCCTCATTTTTAGATATTCTTGCAACATCTTTACATGATGAATACTACTTAGAAAAATCTTCATATTACATTAATTATTTAGCTCATAAAGATATTTCTAAAACTTTATATTTAATGTATAAAAAATAGTTTTTGAATCTTAAATACATATTTTCCTTCAACAATACAATAATAAAATTTTACATAATAATTACACAAATTTACTAAACTACCTTGCCAAAAGCATAAAATATGGTATAATATGTAAGAAAAACGAATTACTATGCCATGAATTTGGTATGGCGGAAGGAGAGAATATGAAAGCAAATATCCATCCAGAAGTAAAAGAAGCTACTGTTACTTGTGCATGTGGAGCTACATTTAAAACAAAATCAACAAAAGAAAAAATTGATGTTGAAATTTGTAGTGAATGTCATCCATTCTATACAGGTACTCAAGGAAGAACTAAGAAGACTGGAAACATTGAAAAATTCAATAAAAAATTTGGTTTAGATAAAGAACAAAATTAATTGGTTTTGTTCTTTTCTTTTGCCATTAAAAAATAAGTGAAAAATACTTGTAATAAAAGATAATATATGATAGTATATATTTTATATCTACTAAAGGGTTATAAAACAATAATATTTAATTATTAAATTATATTTTAAAAGTATATATAATGGATATATAATTGCATAATAAGAAAATGGAGGAAACATGAACAATTATAAAGAAGTTGAAACACTAGTAAAGAAAGTAGAAATAGGAAGAGCAATTAGAGAAAGACAAGCTAATTATGAGCTGGTATAGGGAAACTTATTGTTGATGCTCAAGGTGGAAAAGAAAAAAGCAAATACGGTGATGCCTTACTAAAAGAATGGTCAAAAAAGCTATCAAAAGAATATGGTAAAGGCTATAATTATTCAAATTTAAGACGTTTTAGACAATTTTATCTAACTTTTTCGATTTGTGGCACAGTGTGCCACAGATTGAGTTGGACAATTATTAGAACAGTCCTGCCAATTAAAGATGAAAATAAAAGAAATTATTATATTAATCTTTGTATAGAAAATAGTTTGTCAAAAAGAGATCTAGAAAGAGAAATACAAAGCAATTTATATGAAAGACTAGAACATAAACCTGATAAAGTAGATATAATCACTTCAATAAGTGTACCAGCCATAACAGAAAACTTTAAAAATCCAATTCTATTAAATTTAAATGGCAATAAAGTTGAAAATGAAAAAGATTTAGAAAAATTAATATATTCTCAGTTAAGTTACGTATTTATGCAATTAGGAAACGATTTTACATGGGTAGGAAATCAATACAAAATAAGTGATGGTAACAAAAATTATTATATAGATATGCTACTTTACAATATAAATTATAACAGTTACGTTGTAGTGGAAATAAAATGTAGAAGTTTAAAAAAAGAAGATAAAGGGCAAACTGAATTTTATATGACAATAGTTGATAAATATAAGAAAAGAGCAAATAACAATCCTACAATTGGAATAATAATTACTAAAGAACAGGATAAATTCGTTGCAAACTTTGTTAAAAGTGAGAAATTAGTGCCACTTACATACGAACTAGTAAAATAATATTTATTAAATTGCGCCCCACCGGGGCGCAATTTAGCTGCCTTAAGTTAAATTAATTTTAGTAATAAAAAATATTATCGTAAATTAAATAACAAAGTCCTTAAATAAATAGACATCAAGCATAAACTTTAGTATAATTAAATAGGGAGATGATTACAATAAAAGTATTTTTAGGTTATGACCACCAAGGGGTTAAATGCAAAGATGACATTATAAATTATTTAAATGAATATGGCTATGAGGTTGAAGTTCCAAACATAGAAAATAATGATACTGATGATTATCCAGATTTTGCAAAATGGGTTTGCCATAAAGTTTTAGAAGAACATTCTTTAGGTATTTTAGTTTGTGGCTCCGGTATAGGTATGTCAATTGCAGCCAACAAAGTGAGAGGCATAAGATGTGCTAGAGTAATTGATAGTAATGATGCATTTACTGCCAAAAATCACAATGGTGCAAATGTTATAGCATTTAGTGCAAATATTCCATCAAGTGAAATTCACAATATCATAGATAACTTCATTATGACCAAAGAACCAAGTGAAGAAAGACATTTAAGAAGAATAGAAAAAATAACAGAAATGGAAAATGAAAATTATGCCAGTTAAATTAATTCTTTATATATTTTTTACATTTGTATCAGCATTTGGTTTATCTGGTGTAAATTTTAACGGAATTATTAAATCAGGAAAAACACTAGAAGCCAAAATAATTGTTATGGTTTTAAGTTTTTCTTTTGGTTATTTATTAACAAATTTTGTACTAGATTTTTTAAATATTTAATAAACTTAAATGGAGATAAATATGAAAAATAAAATACTATTCTTAGTTGTAGTAGTTTTATCATTCGTAGCAATAGGTAGTTTCAAAAAAGAAACTACCTTTTCTGATAATAATATAAAAGAAGAAACACCTAAAGAAGAAGTTAAACTTGCTATTAAAGATAGTGAAACTGGCATAGTTAGTAACATAAATTTAGAAGAATATGTCATAGGTGTTATTGCTGGAGAAATGCCTGCATCTTTTAACACGGAAGCTCTAAAAGCTCAAGCTGTTGCGGCACGTACCTATGCTGTATATAAAATGAATAATGCAAGTGGTACATATGACTTAGTAACAGATATAACTAATCAAGTTTATGTTACCAAAGATAAAATGAAAGAAAATTGGCAAGAGAATTATGAATATTATTATAATAAAATAAAAGATGCTGTTAATAGCACTAAAGATTTAATTATGACCTATAATGGTAACGTAATATGTAGTTTTTATTTTTCCACTAGTAACGGAAGTACAGAAGAAGCTAAAACAGTCTTCGGAGAAAATAAAGAATATTTAAAAAGCGTAAGTTCACCAGAAAAAAGTAAAACAACAAAAGTAACTTTAACTAAAGATGATTTTTGTAATAAGTTAAATTTATCATGTAACAAAATTACTGTAAATTCTATAGAAAAAACATCATCAGGAAGAATAGGTACTATAGTTATCAACAATAAAAGTTTTAAAGGAACAGAAGTAAGAACTAAACTAGGATTAAGATCAACAGATTTTGAAATTAACATTTTATCAAATAGTATTGAAATAACCACTAAAGGTTATGGTCATGGTGTTGGAATGAGCCAGTATGGAGCCAATACTTTAGCTAGTGAAGGTAAAACTTATGAAGAAATATTAAAACATTATTATCAAAATATAAATATTGAAAAAATTAGTGTATAAAAAATAACAATTTTTCCCATACTTTAAGTAGGATGGTGAAAAATGAAAACAAAAAGACTTAGAAAATTTGTTTTACCAACAGTTTATGTAATGGTTATCGGAGTATTATTTGTAAGTATTTCAATTCTAGGAAATGTATTACAGTCCCAAATGGAGTATGATAACATGGCAGTAAGTGCATTAAAAGATAATGTAACTCCAGTTATCAAAAATGATGATACTCCAGATAGCAAAATTGAAAAACCATTTGTAAGTACCAATGTTGCCATAAGCAAATCATTTTATGATATGACTGATGAAGCATCAAAACAACAAAATTCATTAGTGTATTATGAAAACACATACTTACAAAATAGTGGTGTTCTATACTCATCACAAGATGCTTTCGAAGTATTAAGTAGCTTTGATGGCACAGTAACAAATGTTGCAACTGATGACATTCTTGGAAACTATGTGGAAATTACCCACAATCCAAACTTAAAAACTGTATATTATAGTTTAAGTGATGTCCAAGTTAAAAAAGATGATGTTGTTATAAGTGGTGATGTTATAGGTAAAAGTGGAGATAATAAACTAAACGGTGAAACAGAAAATTGCTTACTATTTGAAGTATATCATAATGGAGATGCAATAGACCCAGAAGACTTTTATAATATGAATATTGAAGATTTAAAATAACATAAAACTAACCCTTTAATAATATATTTTATTAAGGGGTTGTTTGGTTAATGAATAAAGATATAAAAAGAAGAGTATTAAGTGAAGCAAATCATATTATAAAAACGCAAGATACAATAAGACAAACTGCAGATAGGTTCAATGTAAGTAAAAGTACTGTACATGCAGACCTATCCGAAAGACTAAAGGAAATAGATAAAAATTTAGGAAAAGAAATAGATAACATATTTAAAACTCATGATAGAGAAAAACATATCCGTGGAGGAGAAGTAACAAGGCAAAAATATAAAAGAGGTTAAACTATGAAATATAACTATGTATTACATATAACAGATGATTATTTATATTTAAAGAAAAAAGATAAGATAATAAAATATAAACTAGCAAAAGATGTTATTTATGGTGGAAAAGTAGCAAATATAAATAAATTTATGAAATCTTTAGAAAAGTTATTAAGTGAAAATCATTTAAATAACTCTTTATTTGGTGAAAAAATCAAAATAATCGTAGCATCAAATTATACACCTGCTGATATAACATTTTTAAAAAATATAATAAATTGTTTTAATTATAGAAAGATAAGTATAGATAAAGAACTTAAATATTATAAGTTAAATAGCACAAATTCATATGTAAATGTCTTTGATAATTACTTAAATATAACATTCTTAGATGAATATAAAAAAGTTAATAACATCTATATTGAAACCAAATGTTTTTTAAATAATGATGATTTAATGTCTTACATAAATTATATTTTAGGAGAAAAAGAAGTATATTTATTAGGTAGTGGAAACCTAATTAATGAAATATTTTCCAATTTTGAAAACAGATTTAACAAAAAAACATATATTTTTAAAAATTTTGAAACCTACATAATCACTAGCGAAAAGGCCTGAAAAACCCGCATTTTGTCGACCTTTGTCGAACGATTTTTGTTGCATTATATACTATAGTGTGTTAAAGTTTAAGAGTAGGAAGGAGCTAGAGTTATGATGCAGGGAACTGTTAAGTGGTTTAATAATGACAAAGGTTATGGTTTCATCGAATGTGATAAACTGTCTGACATCTTTGTGCATTATTCAGCTATTGTAAAAGAAGGTTATAAGACATTAAACGAAGGTGCAACAGTAAGCTTTAAATTAATTGAAACTTCAAAAGGTTTACAAGCAGTTGATGTTTTAGAACAAGAAATGACTACAATTAAGTAGTTTTTTTCTTTTATTTATGTTATATTAATTATAGGAAGGTGATATATTGAAAATAAGTATTCGCGGTGACAAAGTAACAGTCACAAAATCAATGAAAGAATACATAACAGAAAAGTTAGGAAAGCTTGATAAGTATTTTGAAAGCCCAAAGAGCACAGAGTGTAAAGTCCTAGTTAAGGTTAAGAACCAAGAGGAAAGTATTGAAGTAACAGTGCCAACAAGTAAATTTACTTTAAGAGCAGAAGAAAGACATTCCGACTTTTATGCAGCAGTGGACCTAGTCGTTGACAAACTTGAAGGACAAATTAGAAAAAATAAAAATCGTCTTGGCAAGAAATATCGCGATGTTCCTAAATTTGAAATGAGTTTTGATTTTGAAGTTTCTGACGATGAGGAAGAAGAAGTACCAAAAATCATCAAGAGAAAAGAAATGGAAATGAAGCCAATGGATGAAGAAGAAGCATTGCTCCAAATTGATTTATTAAATCATGATTTCTTTGTCTTTAAAAATATTGATGAAGATTGCGTATCTGTTCTATATAAAAGAAAAGATGGCAAATTTGGTATTATAAATGTTAAATAGTTTATAATTTGAAGCCCAAAAGGCTTCTTTTTTAGTGAATATCCTGTGAAAAAGGCCCTTAAAAGCTTTTTCTTTTCTTTTACTTATGTTATAATACACATTAAGGAGAAATGAAAAATGAATTTTATAAAAAAATTATTAGACAGTGAATATAAAGAATTATGTCGTTTTGAAAAATTAGCAGAAGAAATTGAAAAATTAGAGCCAGAAATGCAAGATCTAAAAGATGAGGATTTTAAAGATAAAACTTTAGAATTTAAAGCTATGCTTGAAGATGGTAAAACGTTAGATGATATTGTAGTTCCAGCATTTGCTTTAGCTCGTGAAGCTGCATATCGTGCTATTGGTGAAAAACCATTCCATGTTCAAATTCTTGGTGGTTTAGCAATTCACTATGGTAACATTGCTGAAATGAAAACTGGTGAAGGTAAAACTTTAACAACTATATTGCCAGCTTATCTTAATGCGTTAAGTGGTCAAGGTGTACACGTAGTAACAACCAATGAATACTTATCAAGTCGTAATGCTGAATGGATGCGTCCAATCTATGATTTATTAGGTGTATCAGTTGGTATAAATTTAAGAGAATTATCACCAAAAGAAAAACAAGAAGCATACAATGCTGATATTACATATTCAACAAACAATGAAGTTGGTTTTGACTATTTAAGAGATAATATGGTAGTAAGAAAAGAAGATAGAGTTCAAAGAGGACTTAACTTCTGTATCATCGACGAAGTAGACTCAATTTTAATTGATGAAGCAAGAACACCATTAATTATAAGTGGTGGACAATTTAATACCAACAGTCTTTATATCGAAGCAGACCGAGTTGCTAAAAGACTAAAAGAAGAAGATGACTACACAATAGATTTAAAAACAAAGAGTGTTTCTTTAACAGCTGAAGGTAGTAAAAAAGTTGAAAAGTTTTTAAACATAACAAATCTTTATGACTTAGATAATACAAGTTTAGTTCATCATATTAATCAAGCTTTAAAAGCAAATTATGGCTTTAAAAAAGATATTGATTATGTTGTAGACAATGATGCAATTATAATTGTTGACCCATTTACGGGTCGTCTAATGCATGGAAGACAATATTCTGAAGGACTTCATCAAGCCATCGAAGCTAAAGAAGGAGTTACAATTAACACTGAAACAAAGACGATGGCAACAATCACATTCCAAAACTTATTTAGAATGTATAATAAACTATCAGGTATGACAGGTACTGCCAAGACTGAAGAAGAAGAATTTAGAAATATTTACAACATGTACGTTATTAGAATACCAACTAATAAACCAGTAATTCGTGAAGATTTACCAGACTTAGTTTATTCAGGCGAAAATGGAAAATATAAAGCAATTATAAATGTTGTTAAAGAAATCCATTCTAAACATCAACCAATCCTAATTGGTACAATCTCAGTTGAAGCTAATGAAAAATTAAGTAAATTACTCACTAAAAATGGGTTAAAACATGAAGTATTAAATGCTAAAAATCATGAAAGAGAAGCTGAAATAATTGCTCATGCTGGTGAAAAAGATGCCATAACACTTGCAACAAATATGGCAGGTCGTGGAACAGATATTAAACTTGGTGAAGGTGTTCGTGAAATTGGAGGTCTTTATGTAATTGGTACCGAAAGACATGAATCTCGTCGTATTGATAATCAGTTACGTGGACGTTCAGGACGTCAAGGAGACCCAGGAACAAGTCAATTCTTTGTATCATTCGAAGATGATTTAATGCGTCGTTTTGGTACTGAAAAAATAAAAAATATGCTAATAAGCATGGGAATAACTGATGACCAAGCAATTCGCTCTAAAGCACTAACAAGAAGTATTGAATCAGCTCAAAAGAAAGTTGAAGGAAATAACTTCGATTATCGTAAAAGTTTACTTGACTATGACAATGTTTTAAATGAACAAAGAGAAATTATTTATGCACGTCGTAATGAAATATTAGATGAAGAAAGCATTCATGATACAATTATTGAAACATTTAAAAATACAATAACAAACTTAGTAGATAGTCATATTCCACCAGAAAATTGTTTAACAGAAAATGATTTATCTGAAATTGCAGAATATGTAAATACAAACTTCTTAAAAGGTGAGCAGTTAAATCCAAAAGTTCTTGAAGGCATGAAAGAACAAGAAGTAATTGACCACATAAGTGAACTTGTTATCAAAGATTACGAAAAGAAAATGATATCATCACCACTTATGAATGATTTTGAAAAAGCTATATCACTACGTGTCATTGATACAAGTTGGGTAGATCACATGAGTGCTATGGAACACTTAAAAGAAGGCGTTGG
>CADBRL010000043.1 GCA_902797105.1 uncultured Erysipelotrichaceae bacterium | reverse complement strand
GAGCAGAGGTATTCCTGAAGAGAGAGCAACTGAACTTATAGTACTTGGTTTTATAGATGAATTTAAAGAAGAACTTCCAATGGAATATGCAGTTGAGTTAAATCAATTAATAAAGAGAAATTTATAAAATTTTTACTTACATAATAAAAGTTCTTATGTTATAATTGAGGTGGAGGTAAAATCTTATGAAGAAAAAACAATTAGTTGATTTAATTGCATCTGTGTTTTTAATTATTTGTGGAAGTGTTATGCTTTTGTTTCCACTTTTCCATTTTGTGAAAGTGAAAGTTATATTTCTTGGAGTGCTTGGTGTATATGCTGTTCTTAATATGATTAAGTTTGTGCTTACATGCAAAAGTGGTGATTATGAAGGCCTTTTTACAAGTTTAGCTTCTATAGTAGTTTTTGGTGTTGCTATGTATTTGGATATAAATAAGGTTCCTTGGTATTTAGCTTTATGCTTACTTATTTGGATAATTTTGTTGTCACTTATTAAACTAAAAAAAGGTGATTATTATAATGATAGAAAAAATAAGATGTGGATATTTGAAGTAATATGTTTAGTTTTGTTTATCTTAACTGGACTTCTTACTACGATGAATTTATATTATGAAAATGATATACAAGTCCTTGTTCTTGGTTATTTCTTCCTTATACATGGAATGCTGGAACTATTTGACCCAATTGTAATTTCACTTAAAATAAAATAACGGATTAAAGGTCCGTTATTTGTTTGTAATAATAAGTTTGATAGCTGTTTTTTGTTCACCATTTATTATTATGTCATTGAATGCTGGAATAACCACTAAGTTATCGCCGGTTGGAGCCACGAAACCTCGGCAGATGGCAATAGCTTTAATAGCTTGATTTAAAGAACCTGCCCCAACAGTTTGAATTTCAACTTCCTTTTGTTCACGATAAATGTTGGCAATGGCACCAGCTACTTTACTTGGGTTAGATTTTGATGAAACCTTTAGAATTTCCATTATTACCATTCCTTTCTAGTTAAATATATGGAAAAATTAATCAATTATGCATTGATTTTTAAATTGTGGTGTGATATACTTAAATAGTAATCATTACTATTTAGGAGGCTTTATGAAAAATACAAAGCAAAGAAAAGTAGTTTTAGATATTATAAATAATAGTGATAAACATTTAGATGCATTTGGAGTTTATAAACTTGCTAGAATTAGCATATCTAATATTAGTTTGGGTACTGTTTATCGTAATTTGGGAAGTTTAGAAAATGAAGGTGCTATACAAGTAATAATGGTTGATGGAGTAAAACATTATGATAAAATTATTCCGCATTATCACTTTGTTTGTAAAAAATGTCTTAAAATAATTGATGTCTTTGATTTGGAGATTCCTAGGCTTAAAGAATATAATGGAAATTTAGTTGATGATTATGAAATAGTTCTAAAGGGCATTTGTGAAAATTGCCAGAAGGAGGATAATTATGGAATTAAAAGGAAGTAGAACTGAAGCTAATTTAATGGCAGCTTTTGCGGGAGAAAGTCAAGCTAGAAATAAGTATACTTATTATGCATCAAAAGCTAGAAAAGATGGATATGAACAAATAGCTGCAATTTTTGAGGAAACTGCAAATAATGAAAAAGAACATGCTAAAATGTGGTTTAAAGAATTACACGGAGGAAGTGTACCTGGTACTTATGAAAATTTGGAAGATGCTGCAAATGGAGAAAACTATGAATGGACAGATATGTATGCTGAATTTGCTAAGGTAGCTCGTGAAGAAGGTTTTGATAGAATTGCATTTCTTTTTGAAGGCGTAGCTAAAATTGAAAAGGCACATGAAGAAAGATATCGTAAACTTTTAAAGAATATTGATGAAAAACTAGTATTTAGTAAAGATGGAGAATGTATTTGGATTTGTCGTAATTGTGGTCATATTGTGGTTGGTAAAGATGCTCCGGAAGTATGCCCAATTTGTGGTCATCCAAAAAGTTTCTTTGAATTAAAAGCAGAAAATTATTAAAAATACTAGCATTAATAAATAATTTGTGGTATATTAGTTTTGTAAAAACGAAGAAAAAGGATAAGTAATTATTGATATTATGTAGAGAGCTCTTGGGTGGTGAAAAAGAGTTAGTGGAAATAATGAAATCTACCTTTGGAGTTGGGCATTTGCCTCGGTTTTGGACCGTTATCAAAATAGAGTTAAATAAAGAATGGCACCGTCAGAAAAATGACTTCTTTTGGGCTATTCTTTTTGTTTTGGAGGGAAAAATATGATAGATATTAAACTAATAAGAGAAAATAGGGATTTGGTTAAGGAAAATATTAAGAAAAAATTTCAAGATGAAAAACTTGGACTAGTTGATGAAGTTTACGAATATGATAAGACATATCGTGAATGTAAGATGAAAGTTGATGAACTTAGAAGTAAAAGAAATGATTTGAGTGCATCAATTGGTAGTCTTATGCGTGAAGGTAAGAAAGATGAAGCAGAAAAAATTAAGCTAGAAGTTGGAAATATCAATAATGAAATAGTTGAATATGAAGAAAAAGAAGAAAAGTTAGAAAAAGAAATTAGAGATAGAATGCTTGTTATTCCAAATATAATTGATGCAAGTGTGCCAATTGGTAAAGATGATAGTGAGAATGTTGAAGTTGAAAAATTTGGTGAACCAGTTGTGCCAGATTATGAAATTCCTTATCATGCTGATATAATAGCTAGTGTAAATGGAATGGATAAAGAAGCGGCTGGAAGAACAAGTGGGGAAGGATTTTACTATTTAATGGGAGATATTGCAAGACTTCATGAAGCAATGCTTGCTTATGCTCGTGATTTCATGATTAAAAAAGGTTTTACTTATTGTGTACCACCATTTATGATTCATAGTAATGTTGTTACTGGTGTTATGTCATTTCCAGAAATGGAAGCTATGATGTATAAAATTGAAGGTGAAGATTTATATCTTATTGGTACAAGCGAACATTCAATGATTGGAAAGTTCCAAGGTCAAATGATTAAAAAAGAAGAACTTCCAATTAGAATGACTTCTTATTCACCATGCTTTAGAAAAGAAGGAGGTTCTCATGGTCTTGAAGAACGTGGACTTTATCGTGTACATCAGTTTGAAAAACAAGAAATGATTGTTTTGTGTGAACCAGAAGATGCAATGGATTGGTATAATAAAATGTGGAAATATACTGTAGAAATATTTAGAAATATGGATATACCTGTTAGACAACTTGAATGTTGTAGTGGAGATTTAGCTGATTTAAAGGTTAAATCATGTGATATTGAAGCTTGGAGCCCAAGACAAAAAAAATATTTTGAGGTTGGTTCTTGTTCTAACTTGGGTGATGCACAAGCAAGAAGATTGGGTATTAGAGTTAAAGGAGAAAAAGGAAATTACTACTTAAATTCTTTAAATAATACTTGTGTTGCAACTCCGAGAGGGCTTATTGCATTAATAGAAAATAATTATCAAAAAGATGGAAGTATAAAAGTTCCAGAAGTTTTACAACCTTATATGGGTGGTTTGGAAGTTATTGTTCCACAAAAAAAATAATATAAAAAAAGGGGGATTACCATGTTTTTTAGTATTGGATTTTGGTTTTCCACGGTGGTTTTTACTAAAATAGTAAGAAATAAAATTAATAAATTTATAATCAATAATTATAAAAATTTAAGTAAAAGATTAAAAATGCAAGTTGATGAATTGATTGATCTAAATTTTTTTACAAAAGCTGGTATTATGGATTATATTCCAATTTTAAATGTTTTAAATGTTTCTATCAAATTAGAAAATTTGTGTGAAGAATATGAAATGGTAAAAAAAGATATTTATAGAGATTTTCCTGTGTTAGAGTTTCAAGAAAAAGTTGATAAAAATAATTTAGGCAGAACTTATGATGAAGAAAAAATGTATTTTATTGGTTATTTTTGGAATAGTAGACCTATGAATATATTTTTTAAATTTAATGGTGAAGAGTTAATAATTTTAGATAAATCGGCATCAATATTTAGCACATTATCTGATGAAGAAAAAGAAGATTATTTACTTTATTTGCTTTATTCTTGGTATAATGGTGGTTATTGTTATTTAAATGGAAGTAATAATTTAAACGAAGTATTTAGT
>CADBRL010000042.1 GCA_902797105.1 uncultured Erysipelotrichaceae bacterium | reverse complement strand
TATATAATATTCTACCAAACATATATCACACATCCCTTTAGTATATCTAAATTATATCACACAAAGAAAAAATGTGAAACATTTTTATCTAATAATTTCTATTTTGTTTCACATTTATTTTTCATTAAAAACTTGACTAGTTATTTTTATTTCATTTAGAGTACCTTTTTGTATAGGTATAAAATACATTAAATATTTACTACTATTTTTAATTTCTTTATTTACATCATATATTATTTTAACACCATCATCATTTATTTCTAAATTAATATTCTTAATTTCTAGACTATCTTTATATTTAACAAAATCTACAATATAATCATTATTTTCAAAACTATTATTAGTAAGTAATGTAAATTCATTAGTACCATATTCATCCATAAGTTTAGTATAATCATCATAACTAGTAAGTAGTTTACTTTCATTTTTAGATTTAGATACTACAATACCTTGAGCTACAGCTTTAGGTTTAGTAAAATATCCAGCAGCACTCATACCAAGTATCATAGATATTATAATTACACCAATTACAAGTAAAACAATTATTATTTTATTTTTCATAATCCTCCTTTTTTTTATTGATAACTCGGCGCCGCTGCCTTGCTTGCACTAACCGCAGACGTGGCATCCTTTTGTTCTACCATAATTTACTACTTCCTTCTTGCCTCTGCTTAATTTTGTCGCGGCTTGCCTAACACTCGGACACGCTAGACAAGCTTGGCCTAAAGTACTATTTTATTACGATCGGGTCGTTGGCACTGCCACTCCCCGATACATAGGTTATGGAAGACAAAAGATTGAAGGACGGCCGCACCGCATACGCAATGTCGTTAACACCGTTGCCGCCCACGCTACCACTGCTGAACACAGCGAACGCAACGAACGAACTGCCCGCAACACGGGAAATTGTCCATACATAATCATAAAGTCCCATATACAGCCAATTAACATTTTTAATGGCTTCGCCACTATAAGTGTCTAAATTTGCTGTCCATGCACTTTGGGCTGCTGCAAATCCATAGTCACTTGCATACATTAAGCCTATTTTCTTATTTACACTTGGTGATGATTTAATTTCATTTTGATATACTGTTTTTGCTGGTTGTTTACTATTATTAAATCCTCCAACTTTCCATGTTGTATCTGCTATCATGCCTTTTGTTGTTTCATCAAATGTATTTATAAATTCATTATTTAAATATGTATTTAGACTTGATGTTGACCATGTATTATCATTAGTACTATTCCATTTTTTATCTCCTACAGATGTTGATTTGATTAGTTTTACTTGATCTCCAAATACTCCAATTATTCTATATAGATTATCAGCTGGACATGGGCTTTGTGTACTTCCAAAACATACATAGTTATTTACTTGATCGCTTGCTCCTGCAAATCTATATGAATTATCTCCTGCTCCATTTGTTAAGCTTGCATCATGGTAATAAATACTATTTTCTCCTTGTGTACCTGTGTATAATGATTTTATGTAATCTGCTAATAAAACTTGTATTACATCAAAATAAACATAACACTTATCTGATACATTTCCACTCATTAAGACTTTCTTATTAGTATCATCCCAACTAAGTTCTCCACCATTTTCACATTTAGATAAATTTGCATTAAATACATAACCTTCTGTTGGCCATTCACTTCTTGTAGTCATTTCGTAATTACCTGAACCTGCACTTGTTTCAAGCATCATTGCTATACCACTTGAAGTTGTTTTTACTTTATTACTTTCATAAACTAAAGTATCCTTTTTAGAACCTTTAAATAAATAAAAACTAAAACTTCCCACTAATATAATACCTAGTACTACTAATAATTTAATATGTTTCTTCATATATAACCATCCTTTGCATATATTTTATTCTCAAATATATTTTACTACAAAAAAAGTAATATGTAAATATAAAAACGAATATAAAAAACAAGCTAGTGTTAATTATCTAGCTTATCTTTTAATATTTCTTTTGTAATCGTAGGATTTGCTTTACCTTTTGTTTCTTTCATAACTTGACCTACGAAGTAATCAAATAAATTAGTTTTACCTGATTTATAAGCATTTACTTGATTAATATTATTACTTATAATATTATCTATAATATTATTTAAAGTATTAATATCACTTATTTGATTATTATCTTTACTTATAAATACTTTAGGTTCTTTTTGTTCTTCTAAAGATTTATTAAATATTTCCTTAGCTTGTTTTGAAGAAATAGTCCCCTTTTCAAGTTCATCTAAAATTTGTTTTAAATAAATAGGTTTTAAATAAAAATCTTTTAAACTTATAGCTTCTTTATTTAAATAAGCTATTATATTAACTATTAAATAATTAGCAGCTTGTTTTTTATCTATTCCTAAAGATATACATTCTTCATAATAATCAGCATAATCCTTTGTTTTTATTATAATATTTGCATCATATTCACTAAGACCATACTCATTAATATATTTTAATTTTCTTTCTCTAGGAAGTTCAGGAATACTTTTTCTTATTTCTTCAACCCAAGTTTTATCAATTTTATACTTAGGAATATTAGGTTCCACAAAATACTTATAATCTATAGCATCTGCTTTAGTACGCATTCTTATTGTTGTACCCGTTTCTTCATCAAATCTTCTTGTTTCTTGAACTACTTCATCATATCTACCTTCATCTTTTAATTTACTTTGTCTTTCAATTTCATAATTAATGGTATCAAAAACATTTCCAAAAGAATTTACATTCTTAACTTCAACTTTAGTACCTAATTCTGTGCTTCCTTCATCCATAATAGATACATTTACATCGCATCTTATTTGACCCTTTTTAGTATCTGCTTCCGAAATATCTGCATATTGATAAATTTTACGCATTTCTTCAAGAAAAGCAACAGCTTCTTCAGCACTCGATAAACATGGTTCCGTAACAAGTTCCAAAAGAGGAACACCCGCTCTATTATAATTAATTAAGGATACATCACTAAAATGGTCCATAGATGCAGCATCTTCTTCTAAATGAATATCATGAATTTTAATTATTTTTTCTTTGCCTTCACAATCAATTGTAATACTACCATTTATACCAACGGGATCATGCATTTGGGTAATTTGATATCCTTTAGGTAAATCTGGATAATAATAATTTTTACGGTCAAAATACATATATTCAGGTAATTCACAACCTAGAATAAGTGATGCAAGTATAGCTTTTCTAACACATTCTTTATTTAAAACAGGAAGTGTACCTGGAAAAGCCATATCAACCGGTCTAACATTAATATTAGCAAGTTCACTAAATTCATTTCTAGCACTTGAAAACACTTTAGTATTACTTTTCATTTCACAATGCATTTCAAGCCCAATTACTGCTTTATATTTACTCATATTTAACACCTGCTATCATATTTTTATAATCCATTTCATCTTCTAATGCCTTTGCAATATTAAGCACTTTTTGATCTTCATAACAATTACTTGTAATATTTATACCAACCGGAAGACTATCAATCATACCATTTGGAATTGTAATTGAAGGAAAACCACCAAAATTACCAATTTGTAAATGATTTTCTAAAACTGTTATTTCATTTGATTCAACCATTTCATTTGAATTATCCAAAAGCGGTGCCACTCCACTTGAAACAGGCATTATTAACCCATCATATTCTTTAAATAATTCTTTAAATTTATTAGTTATAAGTCTTCTTATTCTAGCAGCATTTAAGAAATATCTTTCTTGATTTTCTTTTTGTAATACATAAGAACCAATTACAAATCTTCTTTTAATTAAAGGTGAAAATCCTTTAGTTCTATAATCTTTCATCATGTCAATTACTTTTTTACCATTTCCACGGGGTCCAAAGGATATTCCCGTTAAATTAGACATATTACTTGTTGCTTCTGCACATGAGATACAAACATAAACGCTTAAAATCGTATTAAGAAGCGTCTTATCAATTGATACTTCATCGATGCTCATACCAAGTTTTTCAGCTATTTTTAATGTTTCTTTAAAATTTTCTAAATGTTTTTTTAACATTTCTGATGGATTATCATAATTTTCAATATTACATATTTCTTTTATATAAAAAAGTTTTTTCCCTTTTACATCACTACTTAAATCTTTATATAAATTTATATTACTAGAGTCCCAGCTTGTTTCATCATTTTCATCTATTCCTTTCATGGCATCTACTACTATAGCAGCATCTTCAACACTTCTAGTTAAAACACCACAAGTATCTAAACTTGATGCAAAAGGAAATAATCCGTATCTTGAAATCATACCATAAGTAGGTTTATATCCTACAATACCACAAAAAGCTGCAGGTTTACGAATTGAGTCCCCAGTATCACTACCTAAAGCATATGGATAAACACCAGCTGCCACTGCTGCGGCACTTCCACTTGATGAACCCGCACACATTCTTTTTGTGTCCCAAGGATTTCTTACAACCCCAGTATGTCCTGTTGTTCCAGTTCCTCCCATACCAAATTCATCTAACACAGTTTTATTTACAGCAACTGCACCATGTTTTTTCAAATTAGCAACTGCAGTTGCATCAAAGAAAGGAACATAATCTTTTAAAGTATTACTTGAACCAGTTGACAAAATACCTTTAGTGGAATAATTATCTTTAATTCCATATGGAATACCAGAAAGTAAGCTATCAGTTATTTCTACTTCTTTAGCATCATCTAAAATAGTTACAAAAGGATTACATATTTCTTGAAGTTTTTTAGATTTTAAAATAGCTTCATCAATTAATTCTTTACTAGTAATTTCTCCATTTATAAGCATTTCATGTAATTTTACAATACCAAGTTCTGTCATTCTCCCACCACCTTTGGTACACTTACGAAATTATTCTCTACAGCATCACAATTTTGTAAAAGTTCATCTATAGGAATACTTTCTTCTACTTTATCTTCTCTTAAAACAAACTCAAAATCATCTAAAGCATGAGTCTGAGGTTCAATCTTTTCAATATCAGGAATATTGGCAATTAATTCCATTGATTTTTCAATAACATCAAATTCATCCAAAACCATTTTATTTTCTTCATCTGTAAGACCAATAAGTAACTTATCAGCATACATATCTACCATTTCTTTTGTAAATTTACTCAAAGTTTTCACTCCTTTATATATTTTCTAATATTTCTTCTAATCTTTCATGGAATTCATTTATTGTACCATTATTAAAAATATAATAATCAGCATAAGCAATAGGTCCTGCTTTAGCGATATTTTCTATCTCAGATATATCTCTTTTAATAGCATCTTCTATGTTAAATGGTCTTTCAATTCTTTCACTAAGTCTTTGATAACGTAGTTTTTTATCTGATACAATAGCTATAGTTGTCATATCAAATTCATTTTGTAAAATCTTAAGTTCATCCCAAGAATATAATCCATCTAAAACAACATTATTATCTTTAGCAAGTTCTTTTATTCTAGGAAGAAGCACAATTGCATATGCTCCCATTCCCAGTTCACTACGTAATTTTTCTCTCATCATTTTTTCATTATCCGGAGTTACTTCTAAACCTTCTTCTTTAAGTTTTTCCATTGTAACTCCACCAAAATAAACTTTTTTATAACCTATTTCTTCTAAATAACCACTAGCAATAGATTTACCACTACCGCACATCCCTACAATTGCAATTATTTTTCCCATAAATACCTCTAAAATTCACATGAACCTGGAGTTCTTGGATAAGGAATAACATCACGAATATTTTCAATACCTGTTAGGTACATAATAAGTCTTTCAAATCCCATTCCAAACCCAGAGTGAATGCATCCTCCATAGCGTCTTAAATTTAAATACCATTCAATAGTGCTTCTATCAGCTCCCATTTCTTCCATACGAGCAAGTAACACATCAAGATTTTCTTCTCTTTGAGAACCTCCGATTAACTCACCAGCACCTGGAACTTCCAAATCTACTCCAGCAACTGTTTTTCCATCTGGATTAAGTTTCATATAATATGCTTTAATATCCTTTGGCCAGTTCTTAACAAATACAGGTCCATTAAAATGATTAGTAAGCCATCTTTCATGTTCTTTTGCTATATCGTCATCATAATCCGGAGTAAATTCCCATTTTTCACCACTATTTTTAAGTAAATCAATTACATCCTTATGGTCAATTCTAACAAAGCTACTATTTATAACTTTTTCAAGTTTTTCTTTTAAGCCATTTTCTACAAATTTATCAAAGAATTCTATCTCATCTGGACAGTTTTCTAAAACATACTTTACAATATATTTTAGGAAATCTTCTTCAAGGTCCATTAAATCATTTATATCTGCAAAAGCAATTTCAGGTTCAATCATCCAGAATTCATTTGCATGCGTTTTAGTATTTGAGTTTTCAGTTCTAAATGTTGGACCAAAAGTATAAATTTTACTAAATGCTAAAGCAAATGTTTCCCCATGAAGTTGACCAGAACCCGTAATAAATGTCTTTTTATTAAATAAATCTCTACTAAAATCTACTTTACCATCTTTTTTAGGTAAATTATCAAAATCTAATGTTGTTACTTTAAACATTTGGTCAGATCCTTCACAATCAGCAGTTGTTAAAAGTGGTGTATGAACATAAATATAGTTTCTATCTTGAAAATATTTATGAATAGCATAAGCAGCTACACTTCTAACTCTAAACACAGCTTGAAAAGTATTAGCTCTTGGTCTAAGATAAGCAATACTTCTCAAAAATTCCATACTATGTTTCTTTGGTTGTAAAGGATAATCCTCTGGACAATCACCTAAAAGTTCTATAGTTTTTGCTTTTAATTCATAAGCTTGCCCACTACCCTCAGATTTTACATAATCTCCAATAACTTTAATACTTGAACCATTATGAAGTTTTACAATCTTTTCAAAATCATTTAAATCTTTAGTATAAACTACTTGTAAATGCTTAAAACTTGTTCCATCAGAAAAATCAATAAAACCAAATTCTTTTTGAGGTCTATGATTTCTAATCCATCCACTTATTTCTATTTCTTTATCTGTATATTTACTTTCTTCTTTTTGTAATTCTTTTATTGTCATTTTTCCATCCTTCTTTCTAATTTCATATTTTTATTTAACATATTTAAAAACTCATTGATATTTTCTTCATTTATAAAATTTTTACCTAAATTAACCCCTTGAAAAACATAACTATTGATTAATTGATTTATTACATCTTTATCCTTAACTGCCACACTATTTATAGCAAAATTTATATTAATACCTAAAATATACATTACAAACATACTTTCTAAAAATGTTTCATAATTATTTAAAATATATTCTAAAACCAAATTATATTCTTTACTATTAATATCATATAAAGATACTCTATTCCACCAATTAACTAAAGTATTCTGTATTTCATTAGAAACTCCATTTAACCAATTTCTAATGCATTCATCTTCTTCACTTTGAAAAAATATTTCTTCATAATCATCATGAGTTTTCTTAACAGCATCTTCCAAAGCCAAAATAAATTTATTCTTAAGTATTACATACTTTTCTTTATATGTTATTCTAGCATTTCTATCCAAAACTTTTACTTTTTCTACAAATTCATCTTGTTTTTTATCTTTTATAGCCATTACAATCTTTTTCATCATCTTTTTACTTGTAATAGAACCTATAAATAAAGCATTTAATACTTCTTCTGGATAATTCATAATTAATTTTACAAATTCACTATAAATATCAGAGTCTTTTTCATATATATTGCTTCCCTCTAACCATTTAAGTAAGAAATTAACTAAATAACTATCCTTTTCAGTCTCATTATTAATAACATATTTATTTACATTATCAGTAATAAATATTTCTTCACATTTCTTAAAATCATTATAATACTCTTTGGAACTTTCATAATTACCATTATTTAATGCTTTTCTATTAATACTTTCTGTAAATTCTCTTAGTTTATTGCTACATGCGGCCATAACT
>CADBRL010000041.1 GCA_902797105.1 uncultured Erysipelotrichaceae bacterium | reverse complement strand
TCTGCATTTTTTGCATCTCCTCCTTGAGCAGTGAAGTATGCAAACGTTGCACCAACAACAGCTACTAATAATGTTGCAACAGCAATAACTGTTAATAGGATAGTATTTTTTTTGTTATCCATAATTCATATCTCCTTCCTACTCTAATAATAGCATTTTATATTTTAAAAATCAACCCTAAAATGATATTTTTTTAAAAAATTTTTCACTTTGTTTTCAAATGACATTTTTTAGTAAACCACAGTTTACACATTAATGTAAACTTGTTAAATTATTTACTCATGGTAAATGTTTTATTTGCTGTATCAAGAATTATTTTTATACCTGATATTGAAGATGTGCCTGCCCCGATAAATTTATAAGTTGGATATAAATCCCCGCTTGATATGGTTGCAGCACTACTATATGAATTGATATTATTTTTCTTAATTATTTTGCTTATTGTTGTTCCATAACTACTTGCAACTGTATAAATATTACTTCCGCTAAAGGTTGTTCCTAGACTTGTTAGACTTTCACTAGAACTTTCTTCAATTGTAAGATTACCACTATAAACTTCATTATTATAAGTTATATCTAAGTTATAAGCACCTGGATAAGCGCCAGCTAAACTAAATGCTCCACTTGATGTTGTTGTACTTGTAACAGAACCATTTTGTAAACTTACTACTGCTCCACTTAAATTATTTGTACCATCTGTTACTGTTCCATTTAATGTATAATTCATTTTGGCATTTTCTACTTCTGCTACTATTTCAGCATTAACATAAAAGTATGAGTAACTAGCTGCAGCTATAGCTTTATCACTTAACCACATTTTAATTCTATATGTTTTGGTGGAATTAGAACTGGATGTACTACCTAATGTATTAAATAAAATACTATATCTATTATTTCTACTATCAGAATTGTCGATTTTATAAATTGGTAAATCAGTAACACTAAGAGGGCCAGCTATTAATGTATCAGCAGTTCCTACGCCATTATATTCATAAACCGCAAATTTAACATAATCAAGTGGAGTTAGCATATCTGTGTCCTTATATCCTGTTCTTGACGTAAAGTTTTCCATATCATAACCAATATTCATAACATAAGTAGAATTTAATGTACCTGTATTTTGAATATAAATAACACTTACATCATTTTGGTTCATACCTTCAGTATCTGACATTGGTGTTAAACTATTATTTCTTTGTATTGCTGATGTTTCACTACCATATGAAACTTTTAAAGTACCTGTTGTTATACTTTGATTAGTTGTATTAGTTTTAACAGAAAAGAATGATGCATAACTAAAACCAATTGAAGCCATTGTTAAACCAAATACACAAACTGCTATGATAAAATTTTTATTTTTGACAAATTTATTGACTTTTTCCCAATTTATTTTCTTCAACTTAATCACCTAATATTATAATACCACAAAATATTTTTAAATAAAAGAAAAAGTTATTTTTTATCTAACTTTTGTTTTTTTTGTTTTTAAATATTTATCTAAACCTCTGAAACCTTGATTTTCATAATTGAAATCTTTAACAAGTGAGTAATCCTCAATACCCTTTTTATCTAAATATTTTTTAACCATTTCTTCAGTGATATTATTATAGTTTATTTTAGCTGTAATTCTAGCTAAAAATTCTTTACTAAAACTATCTTGATAATTACTTTTACCTTTCATAAATCCTATTTTTTGATTAACCATTGCATTACTTGTCATAAAGATATAAGTATTTTTAAAATCTATTTTCTCTCCCTTAGAATTGGTTACATATCCTTCATCTAAGATTTGTAAAAATAAATTAATAACATTTGGATGAGCTTTTTCAAGTTCATCTAATAAAATAATGGAATGTGGATTCATACGTATTTTTTCAAATATATTTTCGTCATCATAACCAACGTATCCTGCACTAGCACCTATTAATCTAGTTATAGACACGCTTTCGTTATATTCACTTAAGTCAAGCCTTATCAAAGGTATATCCAGATATTTTGCTATTTCTTTGACAGTTTTAGTTTTACCTACTCCAGTTGAACCTGTAAGTAAAATAGATACTGGTAAATCTTCTTCTTTTTGTTTTAAAGCGTTTATTATTTCTTTAATTACATTATTTTGTCCAATTATATTATCTAATAAATAATTTTCTAAATCTTCAAAGTTATTTTCAATAAATGGTATATTATTTTTTCTTTCTAACATTTCTTTTATATCTTTTTCTGTTATTTTATTTGGTGTATTTTCTTCTTTATCTATTTTTTCTTGTAATTTTATTTCCATACTTCGGTATTTTAATGCTTCATCAAAATTATTTTTCTTTACCATATTTTCTTTTTTCTTAATAATATTAAGTAGTTTATCTTTTAACTTAGAAATATCTTTTTCTTTAGTACTTTCTACTTCTTTCATAGCACATACACTATCTAATAAATCAATTGATTTATCAGGATTAAATCTATCTAAAACGTATCTATCTGTTAAAGATACTATATTTTTTATGTTTTCTTCAGTTATCCTTATATTATAATGTTTTTCAAACGATGGTCTTATTTTGGATAATATATTTTCTGTTTCTTTAATAGTTGGTTCATTTATTTTTATTATTTCAAATCTTCTTGATAAAGCTTTATCTTTGGCAATAAATTTATTGTATTCATTTGTTGTTGTTGCTCCGATTATTTTTACTTTTCCACGTGCTAAATATGGTTTTAGTATGTCACTTGCATTTATTGCTCCTTCTGCACCACCAGCATTAGCCATCGTATGAATTTCATCAATAAATAATATTATTTCTGGATTTTCTTCAATTTCTTTAATTATTTTATTTAATTTTTCTTCAAATTCACCACGATATTTAGTACCTGCGACCAATGAAGACATTTCAAGTGATACTATTTTTTTATTCTTTAATTTATTTGGAACATTACCACTTTTAATTCTTCTTGCAAGTTCTTCAATAATAGCACTTTTACCTACTCCGGCTGGTCCTATTAATAGAGGATTATTCTTATTTTTACGAAGTAATGTTTCTATTATTAAGTTTAATTCTTTTTCACGACCTACTAAAATATCATCACTATTTATTTCTGACATATCTTTACTAATATTATATAATTCTAATTTAGTATTACCTTTTTTATGTTTCTTTTTTATTTCATCATAAAGTTTATCAATATCGATACCCATGCTAATTATGACTCTAATAGCTATACCTTCTCCTTCTTCTAAAATTGCTTCTAGAAGATGCATTGGTTCCATCATTTTATTTTTAGATATTTCATCTGCTGTTTTTATTACTCTTTTTAAAAGAGGTGTGTAAATACAAGTACATTTTTTATTTTCATTTGTACCCACGGCTAAAAGAAGTTCATCTAAAAACTCATCATATGTTAAATCATATTTTAATAATGTTTTCTTTATTTTATCATCATTATTTATCAAACTTAATAATAAATGTTCTGTTCCTATATAAGGATGATTTAAATCCATTGCTTTTTTTTCTGCATCTTTAAATATTCTTTTTACTTCTAAACTGTAATTATTGTACATAGAAGCCTCCCTTTTATAATTCTATGTACGTTATGGCAATTTTTTTAATGTTTTATACAAGTTCATTATTTTTTCCGATTATTTTAATGCTTGCTGGGTATCTATTTAATATAGCAAAAGCTTCTACAAATTTGAAGTTGGATAAAAGTCTAATTATATAATTTAAATCACTTTTAAGCATATCATGATTAATTGTAAACTCAAAATTTTTAGATATATTTTCTTTCATATATGTGACTTTAATATTCATATGACTAAGAGGATATTTTTCAGAAATAATACGTGTTTTTAAATCAATTTTATTGATTGTAACTTGTAATGTATATTTTATTTTTTCTTTATTTTTTAAAATACTAGTATTTTCTTCTTCGTAGATAAATTCTTCATCTTCTTTTCTAGTAAAACTATTTACACTAATTTTGTTGGTTTTAAAATGCACTGTGGTTTTTGAACTTTTAGAAACTATTTCTATTTCATCATTTTCCAAATCTTCCATGCTTCCTGATACCACTATTCTTGTATCAGGAAGCATAAATAAATCTTCTATTTCTTTTAAGATATCATCACTTAAAAGATTTATATCTAATCCAATTATTTCAAGATAGTTTAAAATAGTAATCCCTAGATTATTTAAGGCATCACTTAAACTAATGCTTTCTTTATCGCATTTTCTATTTATTCTTGAAATAATTGTTTTAATTTTTCTAACTTCTTCCATAATTTTAGTATACTACATTTTTAAAAGAAAAAAAACTATAAATTTTTATAGTTCTCTCTTCAAATCTTTGATTTGCTTTTTAGATAGCCCAGTTATCTTGGTAATAGTATTAACATCTATTTTTTCTTTAAGCATTTTAATTGCTGTTTGCTTGATACCTTGAGCTTCACCAAGTTCATAATAAGATTGTTTTAATAGTTCTTCACGATTATAAGGTAAAGCAGCGTCAAAATTCAGTGTTAATTTCTTAGCTTCATCAATTATTTTTTCCATAAACACATCTCCATTATACACACTATCTAATTCTTCTTCATTTTTACAAACTAGAAAATATAATAAATATTCTAAAGACTTGTGGTCTTTTTTCTTAATATCATTGTAACTTATATTCATTAATTTTTCAAGATTAATATCAATAATTGTGAAATATGGTCTTAATTCTTTATGACTTTTTACATCGAGTATTTTACTTATAACCACAAAATCATCATTACCAAGTATATCAAAAGCATTTATGTTTATTTGATATATTTTCTTTAATTTTGTCTTAAAGTCTTTACTTTTGGGCGTTTGTCTTAAAATTAAATGACAAATGTATGAAAAGTTTTTTCTTTGTAATGACGATGAGTTATTTGCATTTATTTCTACATTTACAAATATTTCATCATTTTCTAAAATTATGTCTGTTTCACTATTTACAACATTTTCATTAACTCCGATATCTGGATGCTTTAGTTGTAATTTTACACTTACTAATTCTAGAGGCATTTTTAAAGCTGCACTTATTATAAGAGTTAGATATTCTAGACCATTTTGGCTGGATGTAAAAAGTCTTTTTATAACATCATCCCTGATATACAAATCTTTGATTTTTGTATTAATCATAATTCTTTTCCTCCTTTAATTTGCTTATTATACACACCTTTTTGCTAAAAGCAAGCGTTTCGACACCCTTCGACAAAAGGTTACAAGGAAAAGTTCATGATAACTAAAAAAAGAGTTCATTTTTTGAACTCTTAGATATAAGTTACTACTGTAAATAATACAAGTAATATAATGATCATACCAACTACATATAACCAAATATATTTAAACCAATCTTTGTAACTTACTTTCATCATTGAAAGACCTAGTACTAACATGGCACTTGTTGGTACGAATATTTGAACAATACCATACATTGATGTAAATATTGTATGAGCAATTTCAATATTATCAGCATAAACAGAAGTTAAGAAGCTTCCGATTGTATAAGCAACATATCCAAAATCACTATGGAATATTGAAGTTATAAATGCTACTACTGAAGTTAAATATGGGTTAAATCCTTCAACAAGATTTAATATCCAATTAAATGCAGAATTAAGTGGTGAACCAGAAATATAACTTGCTGCAAAAACCATATTTGCAAATATCAAGAATAATAATGGTTTAAATATTTTCTTATTTCCTTCATAGAAACTTTCAACGTATTCATCAAAACTCATCTTATACAAGAATGCTAGTAAGGCACTAACTGCTAGTAATAAAATTAAAATATTAAATACATATTTGAAGCTACCTAATGCATTAGCATTGGCACCAAGAATGTATTGAATAATATAAAATTCACTTCCAGCTTCAAGACCTGTTAACCATTCATGGAATTTATCAAAGATTTCAATTCCAAAAATAGTATTCCAATTAATGTAGCCAAGTACTGTAACTATTACAGAAATTGCTAACACTATAATGGCAGGTAACATTTTAGTTTTACCTTTATTAGATGCTTTTTCTACTTCGAATATGTCATTTTCTTTATTTGCACTCTTAGCATTTTTCTTCATGTTATCAGAAATCTTACGAACACGCATAACAATAAAGAAATTATATAAAACTAAAGCTACTGCAGCAATCATATAACGATAATTTATACCAAGTTTAACATCTTGACTTAATTGATTATTGAAAGCTGCTAGGCTATCAGTTCCATATGTTGCACCAAGAACACCAACTAAAGCACT
Source organism: uncultured Erysipelotrichaceae bacterium (assembly GCA_902797105.1). Taxonomy (GTDB): domain Bacteria; phylum Bacillota_I; class Bacilli_A; order RF39; family UBA660; genus Onthocola_B. The sequence goes on along the minus strand of CADBRL010000041.1, from coordinate 16,051 downwards.
ACCAAATGTTATAGCAAACACTGTTAGTTTATCCATACCCATCTTAGATAATATTGTAACAAAGAATGGGATGAAAATAACAACAATTAGTGTTTGGGTAAATAAAGATGAACATACAAATAGTAAGACACTTATAATTACACTAATAACAATTGGATGTTTACTAAATTTTTCTGCTAAAGTATCAGTTAATTTTTGATATCCACTAATGTGTGATAAAACCCCATAAAAACCACCTACTACAAGTAGTAATGGAATTTTATCCATCATGAAATATATTGAATAATATAGCATAAAGCCAATATCAGTTAGCCCTATACGAGTAAATTTATTATCTACAAAGTCAGAACCTTGGAACATACCACTTGTAAATAACCATGAAGCAATTATGCCAGCTATTACAAGAAATAATACACTTTTAGCTAAAGTATGTTTTTCACTCTTAAGGACTATCATCATGCTTCCAACTATGAATAGAACCATGCCAACAATTTTTAAAATCATGTCAGGATCAGTTTCTTCAACAAATGCTGCAACTATAAATAATATAAAGGCAACAATGTCCATTAAAGCACCTATACATCTTAATACGCCTTGTTTTTCAAATATTTTTTTCATTCTCTACCTCCTTACTTATGATTATAACACCCAAATAAAAGAAAAAAAAGTATTTTCATACTTTTTTCACATAAAATTATCTGCCAAAACTTAAAAATTGAGGAATATCTTTATCATTGTCATAACTATTTATGGCTTCATATAGTAAATCATACGCTATTTTTTGACCTACGTTTTTCTTTAACATTTCTATTAAAAATTCAAATTTTTGCTTAACTAAATTTCCATAATCCTTAGAAACTATAACAAACGAAGCTCTCATTAAACAACTATTAAATATTGCTTCATGGTATTTATCAGGGGTATAAAATACATTGTTATCTAACTTCACTAATTTATCGGCAAGAACAGGAAAGAAATTACTTACTTCCGTTGTCTTTATCATTTCGCTTAAAAATTTTTCTGAATCATCTATTAAGAGCAAACCATTTTCCATGTATGGATGAGGATTGATTTCAAAATTATTTCTTATAAGTTCTTTTTCAATGCTTCTCATACTAAGTGCCATTTGATACTTAATTTTTGTTTTTTCTTTTTTATCACTAATATGATTATTTATATCAAAAATAGCTAAAGCCAATTTTATTATATCATTATAAATTGAAGTTACATACAAAGCACTAGGAAAATCTTCACCATTTAATATTTGGGATATTCTAATTTGGTGTAAATCATTGGAGATTCTTGCTTTCTTAATATCGCATTCCTTACAGGAAAAATTTATATTAATTCCTGCTTTAGTTTCAAATTTATTTTCTATGTAACTTATTATCTCTTCAAGATCACCAGATACTTTAAATCTTTCTAAAATATTTTCTTCAATAGTAAGACAATTTTTTAAATTTTCTAATTCTTCTTTGTACTCTTTACTTTCTTTTAAACTTTTAAATTCTAACTCTGTTAATTTTCTATAACTTACATTTATACTATTAATTATATTTTCAAACATTTCAATGTCATTTAATGCTCCACTTTTTAACATATATATTATTCCTTTCTATAAACTTAAACTTACATGATTTGGAACTTTTTTATCTTGTTCTAAATTTTCTAATAAACTTTTTAATATTTCAATTGTGTATCTTACATCACTTTTATTTTCAAGTGTATCAGCTAAATCCATTAATAAAATTAATAAATCTTCCTTATTAAAATTTTGATAGTTTGATAAATTGAAATTGCCTTCTCCATTTATAAATTCTTTTATCTTTGATATCACCAAATTTGCAGTATTTTCATCTAACATAGCTAAACATGCTCTAATACTTGTACAAGTAAATAAAAAGTCTAAATATTCATCTTTATTGTTTTTAAAGTCTTTTTTAAATGAAAAAATACTTATTATATAACTATGAAGAATATTTATTGTTATACTATTGGTAAAAAATTTTCCAACATTTTTTAATGTATTATTATAAGTTAATATATTTCTTGTTAAATATGGATTTTCTGATATTTCAAAGTTAGTTTCTAAAAGTTCCTTTTCTACTTCTCCGATTGTAAGAGCTAAATTGTATTTAATCTTGATAGCTTCTTTTTTATCTTTTAGTAAACTTAATGTTAATCTTATTAAATCTAAATTTATAGATAATTCATATAAAGTTCTTGAAAAACTATATCCGTGAAAATTTTCATTAGGCATCAGCTTATATAAATAAGTATATATTTTATTCATTATGCGGATTTGATATAATTTGTTGTTTGCTAAAGGATGCAAATAAAAAGCCATTGATAGATTATATTTTTTGCTAAAAAAGTCAAATACATCTTCTGCATAGTCCTTAGTTAATATTTCTTTTAAGTATTCATCTTCAATATCAGCACACGATTTAATAGTTTTTACTGCATATTCATATTCATAAGATGTCTTTTTATCTTTCATTTCTAACTCAGATAAAAGTTCATATGCTTCTTCAATAGCTTGAGCTTCTTCTTCGATTTCCTTTATTGCTTTAGTTATTTTTTCATCAAACATAATCTCACCCCGAAAATTAGATATTATTCTAACAGAAAAAAAGACTAAAGTCAAACTTTAATCTCTTGGTTTCATTGTTGGAAATAATATTACTTCACGAATTGTTTCTTGTTCTGTAAAGAACATTACAAGTCTATCAATACCATAGCCGATACCTCCAGCTGGTGGCATGCCATATTCTAGTGCTTCAATGAAGTCCATATCAATATCATTAGCTTCATCATTTCCTAAATCTCTTTCTTTTAATTGATCTTCAAATCTTTCTAATTGGTCAATTGGGTCATTTAATTCGGTATAAGCATTAGCAAATTCTTTTCCTCCGATAAATAATTCAAATCTATCAACAAATCTTGGATCTGTTGGATTTTTCTTAGTAAGTGGTGATATTTCTACTGGATGGCCATATAGGAATGTTGGTTGGATTAATGTTTCTTCAACATATTTTTCGAAGAATAAATTAATAATGTGTCCAACATTTTTCTCATGATCTGCTACTTCAATATGATGTTCTTCTGCAAGTTTTAATGCTTCATCAACTGTCATTTCTTTTGAAAAGTCAATGCCTGTTTGTTCTTTTATAGCATCAACCATTGATATTCTTTTCCATGGTCCTTCAAGACTTATTTCATTTCCACCCCAGTTATATGTCATTTTACCCATTACTTCTTTTGCTATTTTAGTAAACATTGCTTCAGTCATATCCATCATACCTTCAAGGTCACTATAAGCAAGATACGCTTCCATTAGAGTAAATTCTGGATTATGTTTTGTATCCATCCCTTCGTTTCTAAATACTCTTCCTATTTCATATACTGCTTCCATACCTCCTACTAAAAGTCTTTTTAATGGAAGTTCTAGGGCGATACGTAAATACATATCAATATCTTGAGTATTATGATGCGTTACAAATGGTCTTGCACTAGCACCTGTTAAAAGAGTTGTTAAAACTGGTGTTTCAACTTCTGTAAATCCACGTCCATCCATAAAGTTTTGAATGCATCTTATAATTTTAGGTCTTGTAAAAGCTACATTTCTAGCTTCTTCATTCATTATTAAATCAACATATCTACGACGATATCTTTCTTCAGTATCTGTTAGGCCATGGAATTTTTCTGGAAGTGGTGTTAAAGCTTTAACTAAATGTGTATATTCTAAACATTTAATTGTTACTTCTCCAGTTCTAGTTTTCATTATTTTACCATAAACACCAACTATATCACCTAAATCTGCTGATTTAAATAAATCATATACTTCTTCACCAACATCATTTATTGATATGTATATTTGGATACTTCCTAATTTATCTTGAACTGTAAAAAATGATGCTTTTCCCATTTTTCTGATAAACATAATACGTCCTGCAATAGTTGCAGTATCTTCCATATTTTCAAAGTCATCATGAGGCACATCTGCATATTTTTCTTTTAAATCTTTTGAATAAGCAGTTCTTTCAAATCTGTGTCCAAAAGGATCTATTCCCATGGCACGTATTTTTTCAGCCTTTTCTCTTCTAACTTTTTCTTGTTCTGTTAATTCATTCATTATTTCTTCACCTGGTGTTATTTTAACATAAAAAAACAATCTTGCAAACAAGATTGTTAAAAATTCCTTATATTTTGTACATTTTTTTATTTTTCTTAGTTACACTATAGATTAATCCAGCACCGATTATACCACATCCAATAATTGCAATTGGAAGAGCTGCACCAGTTTTAGTTTCTGTAGTTGTTTCAATTTCAATTGTTACTTCACTACCTACTGATGGGTTAGCAAGTTTTAAACTACAATCAGCTGCTGATGATTCAATTTCTAATGTGATTGTTGCGAGTGTAAAGTCTGCAGTAGTTACTCCAGTTGCAGAAACAAAGTTAATTGGAATATTTGAACCTTTAAGTTCAGTATCTATTGGAGCAACTTTTTGCCATCCATCACCTGGTGTTAAAGATGTTACTGTAACCCCACTTCCTACTACTTGAAGATCAGCTGTAAAACTTGTCATTGAAGTTGTATTTCCTTCAACTGTTATTTTACATGTTGATGTACATTTTCCACCTTCTGTTGGACAACTTTTTTCACACTTTGTATTAAGTCCTGCTGCATCAACACCCATAGGCATTATCACTATAGCCATAACTAATGCTATAAATCCAATAAATTTTTTCACCACTTATCTCTCCTTATCTTTATTATGTCTAAATTATATCATAAAAATACAAAAAACAACATATTTTTTACAAAAATATATTAAAAAATGTAAAATTGTGTTATTATAATAAGGTAATAGGATTTGAGAATATGAAAAAATTATTGTTTAAAATTAAAGATAATGCCTTATATATTAAAGAAAAGGTGCGATTATCAAACGAAAATAAAAATTTACTTAATACTAATGTAATTAGTTCTGATGAACTAATATTTTCTCTTGATTATTTAAATAATAATATAAAAATAACTTCTACGTTTATAAATGAACTTGCTAAAAATTATAGTATTGACACTATTATTGTAGAAAAAATGGAATTTGTGTCAACCATACTTAATATTGTAAAAAATAATACAAGCATAATTAACTTAATTATTAATGAGGATACACAACTTACGTTTAAAATTTGTGAACTTATTATTAAAACAAATATTAAAAATGTTAGTTGCTATAATTTACAACCATTTATGATTGAATATTTAGATAAGTATAATGTTTTAGTGGAGTCTAGAAATGAAATACTTTATTTATCAAATTTTATGCTTCAAAATAATTTAAGTGTGTTTTCTAGTATGTTTTATAAAATGTCTATTCAAGTAGATGTTCCTATGTCTTTACAAGATGAAGAAGATTTTGAAGCTTTTATTAAAATTAATAAATATTTAAAAACTATTAATGTAAATTATGTAAATAAAAATGATTTAGAATATATTATTAATACTCTTAGAAGAAATAATAAAAAGAATGTAAAAATTGTTATTCATGATAATATTTCTAATGAAGATACCATTAATTACCTAAGAGAATTTAATAAAAAGAAAAGTAAACGGTATAAAATATATTTTGTTTTAGAATATAGCGATGATTATTTAGAAAGTAATCTACTTAAACAAACTAATAATAATATTTTGAAAACTTGTGGTTATGTTATTATACTTATTATTGCTATTTTATTTATTTATGTTTTTTATGATAATTATAATTCAATGAAAAATGATGAAAATACTAAAACTAGTATAAAAGAAATAATTAATTTAGATAATACTGAAACAATTATTAATGAAATGAATAAAGATTTAAAAGATAATGATAAAAAAGTAACTAATAAAGATGTTGCTAGTGTTTTTAAAAATATAAATCCTGAAACTGTAGGATGGCTTAAAGTACCTAATACTAATATTGATTACCCAGTTGTACAAACCACTAATAATAGTTATTATCTAAATCATGATATTTTCTTTAATGATAATAAAAATGGTTGGGTTTTTATGGATTATCGAAGTGATGTTATAAACTTAAGTGATAATTTAGTTATTTATGCCCACAATAGATATTATAATGGTATTATGTTTGGGAATATTCAAAATATGATGAGATATAATTGGTATAGTAATCCCGAAAATAGAACTATTACTTTTAAAACTTTATATGAAACACTTGAATATGAAATATTCTCTTTATATAAGATTGAAACAACTACTGATTATTTAAAAGTTATTTTTCCTGATAATAAAAGTAAAATGGATATGTTTAATTTAATAAAGTCAAGAAGTATTTATAACTTTAAAGTTGATTTAAATGAAAATGATAAAATTATTACTTTATCTACTTGTGCTGATGAAAATAATAAATATGTTGTTCATGCAGTATTAAAAAGAAACTAGTTAAATTCGCTAGTTTCTTTCATTTTTTGATATACTATTTCTTCGGCATCATAATATGGATTTAATCTTTTTAAAAGAAGTACATCACCACATCTTTTAAATTGTTCTCTTTTATTTAATAGTTCATCTTCAAGTAAGGTGCTATTTCTTTCTTCAAAAATATCCATTATTCTAAAAGCAAATTCATTATTATTTATAAATTCATCACGTAGTTCATAAATATCTGCTTCTTCTAAATAAGCTATTAAATCATTGTTAATACCAGAACTATCTTTTTCCACGATTAGACATTCATAAACATTAGATATAATATAACTTAAAAAGATTGTTACTTTATTTATATCATTTTCAAAATATTCATTTATATTTTTTATTAACACGGCATGTTCAAAAGCTTCAATACCTTCATAGTTTTCTTTTTCACCATTAGGATCATCAACTGCTTCCGCTATTGATTTGTCATAAATATCAAAGAATATTTGAATAAATTTTTCAGGTTCTGTAAGATCTTCATCTAATATATAATCCCAGATATCTAGTGCTTCAAAAGGATTTATTTTTAGTAATGTAGAAAGTTTTCCATCATTTATAATTAATTCTTTTGATTTTGACATAAATATATATTGTCTAGTAATGTATGCAAAAAAATCATCTATTATTTCATTTGTTGTTTCATCAGGTTTATAAAATAAATCTAGGATACCATCTTTATTTAAGTCTTCTAATTCTTCTAAAAATGGATAACAATAAGAAATATTTATTTCATGAATATAGTCATAATAGTTCATAATATATGATTTACTAACTAAAAAGTACATGATTACTCTTTTACAGTCTTCTATGTTAATACTTTCATCTAAAAATTCTTCTAAATCTTTATTAAATATACTATTTTTGTTAGTTAAGACATCTATTATTATTTGTTTTAATACTTTTTTATTTTCATCATATCTTTCATTCATTTTATTTAGAAAAAGCATAAAAGCATGATAACTTAAACTATATAAATCTTGCATATTTACCCCCACTTTATGTACTATACTACTCTAGTACTTACATATTCATAATGATTATTAATGTATGAAAATTTATGTTCATATTTCTTTACTTTATCCATATTATCTTTTATATTTAGGTTTTCACTATATGTTATGTTACTTACTTGATTATTGTTTTCATCATTATAACATACTCGTGTAGTTTTATTACATTTTAGAAAATATTCAATTATCTTTATGGACTCATTGCCGTTTTCTACCGTGTAACTTTCTAAACCCTTATAGTAAATTATATCATTATCAATTTCATTATTTGTTTCATATATGTATACATATTTATATTCGTCTTTTACTTTTGCACTTTTGGTTTCATCTATTTTAAAATCTAATATATAATAGTTGGATTCTCCAAATATATAGGTTACAATTTCTTTAAAATAATCTTTATCTATTTTATATAATAATTTATATTCACTTAGTAATGATGCATCTTCGTTAGTTATTATTTCAAATTTAAAAGCATTAGTTCTTTCAATATAATTATAAGCTACTAGAGATTTAGTGCTGTAACCTACATTGGAACTTGTTAAATAACTTTCTGCATAAAATGATGCTCCAGGATTATAATTTTGACTTGGAAATAGCTTGTATATTTCTGCAATTTTTTCTTCACTTACTTCTGGATATTCAATGTTAGGCTTTTTATCAAACTTAAATATTTTCATAAAAAGGAAACCTATTAGTAATACTATGATTACTACGATTAAATACATAAATATCTTTTTAACTATTTTCATTTCTATCACCATTACACTTTAATTTTACCATGAAGATATCATTAGCACAAGAAAAAAATGAAGATTACTCTTCACTTTCTGTTTGTGGATAACTTCTTATAAATGATGGAGTATATCCTTTTGTATCTTTATAAATTGCTTGAATTTCTTGATATGATGTTGGAAATTCTCCATTATTTTCACTTTTTAATGTATCTAAACTTAAATCTGTTGATATTTCTAATGTTAAATTCTTATCATTATATCTTGCTAAACCTGTTACACCATCAAATGTAATGGTATCAGCTTTATCTTTTACTATTTCTTCATAATCTGCTTGATTTTCAAATGTATATTTATAATCTCTGCGAGCTGCTCCTTGGAATACTAATGCTCTATTTATTGAGAAAATATCATTTACTGTTTTTTTAACTTTGTATTCTGTTAAAGAAGTTTCTGTACTTGTAAAATCTGCGAATAAAGATATTTCTTCATTTGTTACATAAAGTATGGCATTATATACTTCTTTATTACCTGCATCATCTGTTGCTTCAATACCAACTTCATATGGTCCTCCAGCTGTTAATAAATATTCTTTTACTTTTGCTTCATTTGCAAAATTTGTTTTACAACTTGATGGATCATTACAGCTTTTTACAAAATCTTCTACTGTTACAGTACTATTTATTGTTTTAAATACCACATTTAATTTTACTTCAGGTGCTGTTTTATCACTTACAATTACTTTAGTTTTATAAATGTTTTTGCCACAATTAATTGTTACTTCATATTCACCTATAGTTGATATATCAACATTTTTTGTATTAATACTACATGTACTTATATTTCCTTTAGTTGCTGTTATATATTCTTTTATATCATCAGGTAGGGTTTCACCTACTCCAATACTTAATGTTTTAGTTGTTAATTTTACAGCATTATTACTGATATTTAAGAAATAATATACACCAAAAGCTACTGCTCCTATTAAAACAACAATTAATAGAATAAATAAAACTTTATTCATTGGTTTCTTTTTCTTTTCTTCATTATTTTGTGGTGGTACTGCCCCAATATTTTCTACTTTATTAGCATTTGTAAATCCATTTACATTATTTTCTACATTAAAGTTATTATTAACTCCAACTGTATTTCCAGTTAAAACATTATCTACCATACCTTCTGTTCCAGGAATTGGTCTTGCTACAGGTTCAGATGGTGTATTTGGCATTTGTGGTGCTACATCTAAACTTTCAACTGCAGGTGCTTCACTTCCTACATTATTTGGCATTTGAACTGGGTTTGGATTTACAGTTGTAGGATTATTTGGCACTGGTGTTGGATTAACATTTTGATTACCTACATTTTGATTATTTTGAACACTACCTAGTGATATTGGTCCAAGTGATGTTGAATTTAATTCATTATTTGTGACATTATTTGGATTTTCTCCATTCATTTTTGTCAGCCCCTTTTCTACTATATTTATTATTATACATTTTTATTTAATTTTTTTCAAGCACATTTTTATCATTTGTAATGTCTCCATCACCAAATACTGGTATTGTATCACCTAGATATTTTGGTTTTGGTTTAAAAATCGTCTTAACAAAGTCTTTGTCACGTGCAAGTATTTCTCTTAATTCGAATTTAGTTTCTTCTGAATAATGCCTTAATGTTGCGGATAATCCTTCAGCTTCTAAATCTAATTTCTTTGCTATATATAAACTTCTAAAAATATGAAACTCTTGTGTTATTATTAAGACTTTATCACATAAAAATATTTCTTTAGCTCTGTATATCGTATCGTAAGTTGAAAATCCAGCATGGTCTATAAATATATCATCACTTGGCACGCCTTTACTAATTAAATAATCCTTCATAACATTTACTTCATCATAATTTTTTCTTCCATGGTCCCCGCTTACAATTATTTTAGACGATGCCCCTTTTATATAAGCTTCATATGCTGTATCAAGTCTATCTTTTAAAACTGGACTAGGTTTACCATTTTTAAGACCTGCCCCTAAAACTAAAATAGCATCGTAATTTTCTTTTATATTGCTAATTTCTATAATGTTTTCATTTACACTTTTCTTTACATATGCATTTATACCAAATATAAAACAGATACCTAATATATTAAGTATACTTAGGATAATTAATATTTTTTTTAAAACTTTATTCATTATTTCACCATATTTAATATAACAAAATTTTGTATTATTTTCAATAAGGTTATTCTTTTAAAAACAACACTTTTAATAAATTTGTATACAAATTAGGTAAAATATATTATACTTAAGTTATAGAAAACGAGGTAAAAAATGAAGATAGGTATATTTACAGATGCTTATGAACCCCATATATCTGGGGTTACTACAAGTATAAAAATGTTAAAAGAAGCACTTGAAAAAATGCATCATGAAGTTTATATAGTTACTGCTAATTTAGATGGTAAAGGCTTTAAATATGATAAAAAAAACAAAATTATTTATATCACTGGAATTAAAACTGGAATTTATCAAACTAAATTAACTGGGATTTATTCAAGTAAAGCAATGAGAATTATTAAAAGTTGGCATTTAGATGTAATACATAGTCAAACTGAATTTGGTGTTGGTTATTTTTCTAGAATTGTTGCTAAGAAACTTAATATACCTGTTGTGCATACATATCATACACTTTATGAAGATTATGTACATTATGTAACCCATGGACATTTCAATAATTTTGCTAAAAAATTAGCTATTAAAATTACTAAGTATTATTGTGAAAAGAAATGTGATGAACTTATTGTTCCTACTGATAAAATAAAAGATTTATTTGTTAATAAATATGGTATTAAAAAGTATGCTAATGTTATTCCAACTGGAATTGATATAGATAAATTTCAAGTAAATGAAGAAATGAAAAAAGAAATAACTAAAATAAAGAAAAAATATAAAATAAAAGATACTGATTTTGTAATTGGTTCTGTTGGTAGAATTGCACCAGAAAAAAGTTTTGATAAATTGCTTTATAATATTAAAGATATGGTTAAGGTAAATAATAATATTAAAGTAATGTTAGTTGGTGGTGGTCCTGACTTAGAGAATTTACAAAAATTAACTAAAGAACTAAAGTTAGATAATTTTGTTATTTTTACTGATAAGGTTGATTATTCTTTGGTACCAATTTATTTTAATATTTTTGATGTTGTGGTTTCTTTTTCTACTACTGAAACACAGGGTCTTACAATTATCGAAGGCTTAGCAGCTTCTAAACCTACGATATGCACTGATGATGAATCATTTAAAGCTATGATTGAGCATAATTATAATGGTTATTTATTTAAAAATGATAATGAATTTAAGCATTATATTTTTAAACTTATGAATGATGGTAAACTATATAAAGAAATGAGTATTAATGCCAGGAATAGTACTTATAAATATTCTAAAGAAGTGTTTGCTTCAGATATTTTAAAAGTATATCATAAAGCGATTAAAGGACATAAGAAAACCTCAGAGGATTAAAACTTTGAGGTTTTTGTTTTGCAAATATATCTAAATTATTTCTTCTTCTATTTTTTGTTTGTTTTTAAGAAGTTCTACAAGTTCATCAATTTCTTTTTCAGTATTATAGAAATATAAACTTATGCGTAGTGAATTTGTAACCCCAGTGGCATTTTTAAGTATTTTAGCACAATGATTACCCGCTCTTACACAAATGTTATACTTATTTAAGAAGTAAGCAACATCTTGACTAAATATACCTTCAACATTAAATGCTACTATTCCACTATCAGCTTCTAAATTAATTATGTCTATGTGACTTATTGGTATTAATTTTTCAATTAAATAATCTCTTAGATGTAATTCTCTTTCATGTATCTTATCAATACCTATCTTATTAATATATCTGATGGCTTCACCTAGACCTATAACTCCAGCAATATTTGGGGTTCCTGCTTCTAATCTAGTTGGTAAATCTTTGTAATACATAGTATCTACTGTATCAAAAGACTCATTCATGCCACCACCTAAATTAACTGGTTCTAATTCTTCAAGTAATTCTTTTTTACCATATAAGACACCTACTCCAGTAGGTCCTAACATTTTATGTCCTGAAAAAGCTAAAAAGTCAATATCTAAATCTTGAACATCAGTTTTAATGTGAGGGACACTTTGAGCACCATCAAGAACTACGAATATATCATGTTCATGGGCTAGTTTAGTAATTTCTTTAATTGGTCTTATATCACCTACAACATTTGTGATACCTGCTAAAGCTATTACTTTGGTATTTGGTGTAATACTTTTTCTAACATTATCTAAAGTTACATGAAGTGAGTCATCTAAAGGAATAAAATTAACTACTGCTCCTAAATCATTACATAATCTAAACCAAGGCATAACATTTGATGCATGTTCACTTGTTGTAATTAAAATTTCATCACCAGGTTCAAGTAAATTTCCAAAGAAACCTGTTGCAATCATATTTAATGAGTCTGTTGTACCACTTGTAAATACTATTTCTTCTTTAGATTTAGCATTAATAAAGTTTTTTACTTCTTCACGAGCATTTTCATATTCAACATCTACTTTAAATGATATATCATAATCACCACGATGAGCATTAGCACTATATTTTTCATAATACTCTGTCATTTTATCTATCACACACTTAGGCTTTAAACTAGTTGCACCATTATCTAAATATATTATATCTTCATTTAACATTGGAAAATCTTTTCTATTCATACTATTACCTCATTTCTTGTTCTACTATAATTTATTCTCTTTTGAAAAAGCTAATTATAACAAAAGCCTTGTCCAGCTTTTTTATTTATTATAAATTTCACATTTTTCCTCTAAAAGTTTAAAATTACAGCATCTTTTTGCTATATTTTGATTTAATTTTCCACATATGTAATCACTATATAATTTTTTTGATTGATTATACAATTTTTCCTTATGACGATTTAACCAATAAATCTGTCTTTTCAATAGTTCACCATATTTATCATTTTCAATATTAATTATGACTACATTTTTGTCAGTGACTGGGATCATGTTATTAAAATTAACTGCTCCATATCTTCCGCCATCTATCTTTAAAAAATCTATTTTTGATTTTAATTTTAAATGTTTAGGTTTCGGACTAGAAAGTGGAGCAAAATATTTACAGTCATTAATTTCGAAAAGAACTCCAACAAAAGGTCTGTTTTTTTTATAATCGTAGTTGTAAGCTACTTTATTATCAAATTTTCTTAAAAAATTACAATAGTCTTCATCAACTCTTATAAGTAATAATTTTTTTTCTTTCATTTTAGTCACCTCTTCACGCATTATTATAACCTATTTTTTTCAAAAAAACTAGAGTAAGCTCTCTAGTTTCATTTTCTGGTTCCTCTTATGGTGGGAATCACCGCTTTTTTAAGTTCCTCTTTAATGGTGGGAATCACCGCTTTTTTAAGTTCCTCTTTAATGGTGGGAATCACCAGCTTTTTATATATTATGCATTGCTGCAATAATAATATACCATATTTATAATAATTTGTCTATAGTTTTTGTTGACAAATAGCCACATATATTATATTATTAAGTTACCGGAGATTAATAATCTTGTCAGGTCGATAGTTAGAATATGATTTTTTTAAATTAAGTGTGCTGTTTGTACACCATACTAACTGGGAATTAGCTACTTAGGTAGCTTTTTTTCATGGAAGAATTATTTTGTAATTAACAAACTTGTTTAAAATATTGTTTATATCTTGTTTTTCTTCTAGAGCATTTAAAATAATTCTTCTTATTGTACCTGATACTAAATCTGCAGCTTGAACTAAATAACTTTTACCTGAATCTTGGTATGTTACTTTAACATCTAAATCATTAAATACTATGGGGTTGTATGTACATGAATAATTAAAATTACTAATGCCATATTTTAATTCTTCCACTAAACCATCATGCAAATTATAATAACCATTACTTTTTGTTGTTTGTTCATCTATATTAATAATTACTTTTAAAGGTTCTTTAGAATCTATTTTATTATTTGTTATTTGATTATTAATTACTTCTTTTATCATTCTTCTTAAAGAATAATCTAAAAATCTTCCTTTAGCTGCTTTATTTTCTATTATGTGATTATAAACATTTCGATTACTTATGACGAGTCCTACAATAAAATACTTTTTTATATAATTCATTATTCTTCTTTTATCACTATTTTTAATATTGGTATTTTTTATCTCTGGACATTTTTTATTACATAAGTCTTTGTTTTTACAATATTTGCATTTAATATCGTTTATAATACTTCGATACTGAGTAATAAATTTATCTTTTTCTTTTTTAGATAAAAATACTAAGCCTCCATATACACTTATTATTTCTTTTTTAGAAAGTTTCCCTGAGTCATCTAAATTAATATATATTGATTGCATATAAGCCTCCTTATAAATTAGTTCTTATTCTATCATAAATAAATATAAATATATATAATGTTTACACAAATTTTACAAAAAAAAAGACTATAGAGCTTTTATTTCTCTTTTAGTCTTGTTTGTTTTATTTTCAATATTTACTCTTTCTACTACGAAGAACATTATTATGGCATTAACTGTAAATGAACCACCATAACTTAGAAATGGAAGTGGTACACCAGTAAGAGGTATTAAAGCTAAGACCCCAAGTAAATTTACTAATATATGGAGAGTAAAATACCAAAATGTTCCATAAGCTAAAATTGAACATCTAAGATTTTCAGATTGTTTGGCAATTCTTAGTATTCTTGCTAAAATATAGGCATAACCAAGTACAATTAAAATGCCTGTTACAAGCCCTAGTTCTTCCACAATTATTGGAAATATAAAGTCAGTATGAGCTTCTGGCAAATACAAATATTTTTGTGTTGAATTACCTAAACCTACTCCAAATAAGCCACCATTATTAATTGCAATAAAACCATTACAAACTTGGTATCCAGTTGTTTCTGTATATCTTGAGCATGGATTTCTAAAATTAAGTCTTCCCTTTTGAATACTACTTAAGAAACTATTTCCAGAATATAAAATAGCTAGACCTGCGATAATACATCCTACTGCTATAATTTTAATAAATTTCATAATATTATTTTGAACAATAGGTATACTTATAAATGTTAGAAATACGATACCTGCAATAATTGCTGCACTACCTAAGTCTGGTTGCATAAATACAAGTCCTATAATAATTAATGCAAATGCTAGTGGTACAAAATATGCATATATATTTTTAACATTTTTATAATGTAATTTATTATAATAGATTGCCATAAATACTACCAATATAGATTTAGCAAACTCACTAGGTTGAATTTTAAAGAATTTTAAATCATACCAGCTTATAGCACCACCTGCAATTTTACCTTTAACAAATAAAAAAGCCAAAGAACCAATAAGTAAAAATACTAATGGCCATGCAAGTGCTGCATAATTTCTTGTTGGAAATCTAATAACTATAGTCATGCCAATTAAAAATGCTGCTACAACAAAGAGTGCTTGTCTTATAAAGAAATGATATGGTGCATAGCCATAACGAACTACTGCGGTTATATTTGATGCACTATAAATCATTACTAAACCAAGTGATATATACAAAACAACCATTATAAATAATGCTATATCCATTTTTGAAAATAATTTACGCATAAATTTCTCTCCTATACTAATAGTACCATCATTTATCACAAAATTAAATATTTTTTTAAAAACTTGGGTTATTTTAATGTCAAAAAATCGTCATTTATAATAAATTATAGTAGATACAAAAAGGAGGTATATTATGTAT
>CADBRL010000040.1 GCA_902797105.1 uncultured Erysipelotrichaceae bacterium | reverse complement strand
CATAAATCGCATTTTTTTATAAACATCCCTTTCTAAGCAAATTTTTAGTCTCTCAATGTTTGCTATAAATTAAATCTATATTTGGAATTGAAGAATTACCTTGTTCTTCAATTGAATATTCACAATGTACTTGCATACTACATTCAACTTGTTTTAATTCGTTATTATCTAATTTAAAACAAATATGATCTTTTATTTTAGTATTATCAATTAACAATTTACTAGATAAAAATAAATATATATCATCATTATTAATATAATAACCATTTTCATACTCGGTTGTGTCACAAACATTAAAAATATTGACTTCATTAATAGTAAAACTTTTTTCTATATTATAATTTTTTCCATATATATCAATTTTACTACTATCACTAATTAAGTTCCATTTACCATAGATTTTATTATTTATAGTTCTTAATTTCATATTATTTATAAAATTAAAAGTGATAAATAGCATTAATCCCCCCCCAACAATCAATAACAAAAATATAAAAATTATTTTAAATATTTTATTATTTACTTTGACACCACATTTTGGACAAATAACTGCTTTCTTTGATATTTCATTACCACACTCTTTGCATTTAATTACTTCCATATGAATTCTCCTCTTATTAAATTATATCATTGTTATCATTAGTTTGTAAATAACGAAGTTTTTTTCTTAAAAATAAAGTATAATACTTACACATTTACTTTATAAGTACTATACTTTTAGACATAACATCTTTAGTGCTATATTATACGTTAAACGTAATATTATAGCACCAAAGATGCTATTTTTTTGATTCAATTTAACCCCAACTGCTTAGTTAGTGCTTTTTGATACATTACTTTAGCAAGGAACACACAAAAGTCTAACTATAATAATGACTTATAGCATCAGATAATACTCGAGCAAATTCCATTTGATATTCTTTAGTTACAAGCTTACTTCTTTCCATAGAATTTGATAAAAAACCACATTCTACTAAAATCCCTTTAGTTTTTAGCTTATCATACATATATGTTGAAGTAGGTATTTTTTTTACGTTTCTATCACTTTTCGTATTTTTATTTAAATATTCTTGCACACTTTCAGCTAATTTCTCATTATCTTTATTATAAAAAACTTGAGCACCATAATATCTTGAGTCAGTTAAATAATTTAAATGCACAGAAACATACATATCCACATATTTTTGATTTATAATTTTAATTCTTTCATCAAAATCAGCTTTTTTACGATGATTTTTAGCTCCATTACTTAAATCATTATCATCATTCCTTGTCATAATAACTGTAGCACCCATTTTACTCAAAGTTTCTTCCAAATATTTACCAATTGCAAGAGTTATATCTTTTTCATAAATATCATTATAAAGAGCTCCAGGATCAAGACCACCATGACCACTATCAACAACAATTACTTTACCCTGAAGTGGTAAATCAGCCCTAACTGGATAACCATACATAAGTATAAATAAACCTAAAAAAACAGACATGATTTTAACATAATAATTTTTCATAATAAATTATATTATAAAAAAAGAAGAATTATTTATCATAATCTTCCATAAAACTTTTATGTACTCCATCTTTTCTAATACCAAGCACACAATTTAAGTTAACATTATCCATAGATTTAAATATATTATAATCAATATCAGGATTCATTTCTCTAAGTTTTTTAATAAGTTCTTTCATTTCTTTTCTCTTACTAATATGTTCATCACTTTTACTTACTCTATCAGTAAATTTACATGCACAATTAATAAAAGTTAAATCATTATATTTACACCAAGCAAATACATTTACTTCTTTTACCAAATAAAGCGGTCTAATAAGCTCTAGCCCTTCAAAGTTTTCACTATGTAACTTAGGAAGCATAGTTTTTACCTCACTACCATAAAACATAGACAAAAGAGTTGTTTCAATAACATCATCAAAATGATGACCTAGAGCAATTTTATTACAACCAAGTTCCTTAGCTTTATTATAAAGATAACCTCTTCTCATTCTAGCACACATATAACAAGGACTTTTTTCATTCAAAGAATTAGCAACATCAAATATATCACTTTCAAACATCTCTAAATCAACATTCAAAATTTTAGCATTTTTAAGTATCATTTGTTTATTTATTTCATTATAACCTGGATTCATACAAACATAACAAGCATCAAAATTTACTCCCCCATGTTTTTTTAATTCTTCCACGCATTTAGCAAGCAAAAAAGAATCTTTACCACCAGAAATGCAAACCATAACTTTATCGCCTTCATTAATAAGCTTATAATCTTTAACAGCTTTTACAAACTTAGCCCATATTTCTTTTCTAAATCTTTTTATAATGCTTCTTTCTATTTCCTTATATCTTTCCATTCAAAACATCTCCAAACAAGTTCCAAGGTTTATTCATCGGTGGATTACATTTAAAATCCATTAGCTCTTCACGCACAGGATGTTTAAATCTAAGTTCATAAGACCACAAGGCAATTTGTTCTCCTACTTTTGCCTTAGAATTATATTTTTGATCACCCAATAAAGCATATCCACGAGATGAAAATTGTACTCTAATTTGATGAGATCTACCTGTATCAAGTTTTATTTTAACTAAACTAAGTCCATCTTTATAACTCAATAATTTATAACTTAATTTAGAATATTTACCTTTTTTATCCACAATAGTTTTATTTTCATTTTCTAATTTTAATAAATAATCTTCAAATACACCTTCATCTGGAACTTTACCTTCCATAACAGCTAAATAAGTTTTTTCAAATTTACCAAGTCTTATCATATTACTTAGCCTTGATGCTGACTTACTGGTTCTTGCAAACACCATTACACCACCAACAGGTCTATCAAGTCTATGCACAAGTCCTAAATAAACTTCACCTGGTTTATTATACTTTTCCTTAATATAATTTTTTAAACTAGTAAGTAAGTCTAAATCATTCGTATTATCGGCTTGTACAAGTACATTCTGTGGTTTTTCCACCACTAATAAATGATTATCTTCATAAATAACTTTATTCATCTTGCCATCTTCCATAAATTCCACATGGTAATACTAAATCATTCTTATTTATTGGAAGTCCAATTTCTCCAGCATCAACAACACCACCATAAGTTTTACCAACAGTTAGTTTTAATATGTTATGTAAAACAGTACTAGAAACACCAGTAGTATACGCATTAATAAGGAAAAATAATGGCTTATCACTTAAAAGAAGGGTACATCTACTAACCAGTTCTTCTAAATTCTTTTCAAGCTTCCACAATTCACCACTTGGGCCTCTTCCATATGACGGAGGATCCATAACAATAGCATCATACTTATTACCGCGCCTTATTTCTCTTTCAACAAACTTTAAACAATCATCTACTAAAAATCTAATAAAATTATTTTCTATTCCAGAAAGTTTTGCATTATCTTTAGCCCATTCAACCATTCCACGTGCAGCATCAACATGAACAACAAGTTCTGCACCAGCTTTACTACATGCAACAGTTGCACCACCTGTGTAGCCAAATAAATTAAGAACTTTAATAGACCTATTAGCATTTTTAATTTTATCCATCATAAAATCCCAATTACAAGCTTGTTCAGGAAATAAACCCGTATGTTTAAAATTTGTTGGACTAACTTTAAACTTTAAATCTTTATAATTTACAGTCCAAAAATCAGGCAATTTTTTATTAAACTCCCAGTGTCCACCACCATCAACAAATCTATAATAAACTCCATCAACTTTTTTCCAAGCATTATCCATTTCAATTGGCCACATAGCAATAGGTTCAGGTCTTCTAAGAACAATATTACCCCAACGTTCTAACTTTTCACCATTACCAGCATCCAAACATTCATAATCTTTCCATTCATTACTAATTCTCATAACTAACCACCCATCTCAGCCATTTCATAAATATTTTACCAAATTTATTATAAAAAGTCATTAAAAAAGCAATATTTTTTCTTCACTTATTCTAATAAATGATAAGTAAAATAATATTTTCATGTTTTCTTATTTTATTTAACAAAAAAACCTCACGAACCAAAGGTTCATGAGGATTAAAATCAAAATATCTACTAACGTTTACTAAATTGTGGAGCTCTTCTTGCTTTCTTAAGACCATATTTCTTACGTTCTTTAACTCTTGGATCTCTTGTAACAAATCCAGCATTCTTAAGAATATGTCTATAACTATCTTCTCTAGTTTGATCTGTATTAGCATCAAATGCTAAAAGTGCTCTAGTAATACCTAAACGGATTGCACCAGTTTGTCCTGAAAATCCACCACCAGTTACATTAACATCAATGTTAAATCTATTTTCATTACCTGTTGCAACTAATGGTTGTTTTAAATCCATAACTAGTGTTGCAAATGGCATATATTCATTAACATCAACACCATTAACAGTAATATTACCAGTACCACCAACAAGTCTAACTCTTGCTACACTTCTTTTTCTTCTACCAGTTGCTGTCCATTCTTGTTTCTTAGCCATAATTCCTCCTATTTAACTTCCAAAGCCTTAGGCTTTTGAGCTTCATGTTTATGATCAGGTCCGCTATAAACAAATAATTTCTTACCCATAGCTCTACCAAGTCTATTATGAGGAAGCATTCCCTTAACAGCTCTTTCAACCATTTCTTCTGGATAATTATTAATCATTTCTTTAGCAGTTCTTTCTCTAAGTCCTCCTGGGAAACCACTATGATTATAATATTTCTTATCTTCTAGCTTATTTCCAGTTAAAACAACCTTTTCAGCATTAACAATGATTACATAGTCACCACAATCAACATATGGAGTGTAAGTAACTTTGTGTTTTCCGCGTAAAACATGAGCAGCTTTAGTAGCTAAACGACCTAAAGTTTCTCCTTCGGCATCAATAACATACCAATTTCTTTCGATATTTTCTTTTTTTTGCATAAATGTTTTCATATACTAATCCTTTCATCATGTAATTTATTTAATTTTCCCACGACTAAACAAATCACATAAATAAAATGTACCGATTTAAATTATATGAAAAAAATGGCCAAAAGTCAAACGTTTTTAGCCATTTTCTCTATATTTTTACAAATTTCTTTAAATTTACACTATTTTATTAAGCAATTTTCTCATGTCTTTCATTGTTTGTAACTTAATTTTTTCTAAAATAGTATCATCAACAACTTCTCTTAATACAAGTTCATTGCTTTTATTTACCTCTTCTAATAATTTAAAGTCATAATAATTATCTTTATTTACAAGACTTACATAATTTACATTATTCATATTAATAACTTTAAGAACAATATAATCATTATTATCATCTAAAGTAACAACATCTAAAAATTCTAACATACTATTTACCCCTAATCCTTTTTTGTATTGCTTCATCAATATCTAAATCTAATTTTAAATCATCATTTAAACTTCCATAACATATAGCTTTTTCAAAATTATCAATAAATCTTACTGTCAAAAATCCACCCAATATACTAGCCACAATCTGCATATTTATAGTATTTTCACTTAAAGAAGTACCAAAAACAAAACTATACATGTATAGTCCAAACGCTAAAATCATATCAAAAACTCCACAAACAGTTTTAAACTTCTCTTTAGTTTGACATCTAAGAGCAAATTCATTTATATAATCTCTTATATCATCATGATTTCTAAGCTCATTTTTAACAAATTGAACTTCTAATCTCTTATATCTCAACTCATCTACATTCTTCATCATTGCAAGTTGTGAATAAAGTCCCATAAAAAGCATTGTACTAACTGATGAAAATGCAGTAAATTCGGGCATTTTAGCAATATGTAAAGAATAGGATAAAACACCACTCATAGAAATTGCAGCTAACTTCATAAAGTTATAATAAACTTTACTTAAAATACCCCACTTACAATGTTTAATATTTTTAACAACATACTCACGCGGAGAAAAATTTTTATTTTTCATAACAAACCCCCATTTGTTAAGAAATATTGTACATTATTCCACATCAAATGTCAAATCTATCCTTATTTTTTCAAATTTCTAACATTTTCCAAATCTTTAGATTTATTTTGATAATAATACATTTCTTTCATTAAAAAAAGTGATTTAAAAATATTATTAACACCATCAACAAGTAACAAAGAACTAAATATAATTATAATACTATTTATAAATTCAGCATAATTATCTATTTTTAAAAACTTTGTAGCAAATAACATCAATAAACCAAAAACAATTTCAATTCCAACTAATTGAGAAACATTATTTTCATTAATATAAGTCTTACTAAATTTACGATCACAATATTTTATAGCTTTATCAAATGACATTCTTTGTAAATAATTTTCTAAATATTCATATTTCTTAATATATTTCTTTAACTCAATTATAAAAGTACTAAAAAACAAGGTACTAGCGCACATTCCCGCAGCAGCACCCGCAAAAAGAGCTTGATCATATGCATTTTGGCATTTCAAAGCTCGATTTATAAATATAACTGTTCCCATTTCTAATGCTGTTTCTCTAAGTTTAAAATTATTATTTTTATTTATTTTCTTAACTTTATATTTTATTCCGTTTTTAATTCTATTCATGACCTTATCTCTCCTTCATCACAAGTTGTTATTTTACTCCGATAAAGTAATAATGTCAACGATTAAGAAACTAATAATCTACCTCAACCAAATAAAGTCCATCTGCGGGTACAATACTAAGCTTTTTATTTAAATTTTCATTTAGAAGCATATTTTCTACCACATTAATGTCCGTTTTTCCTCTACCAACATCTAGTAAAGCTCCAACCAAATGACGTACCATGTAACGATAAAAACCCGCACCAATAAATTTCATGAGAATAATATCTCCACGTCTTTTAATATTAATCTTATATATACAAGTAGTATAATCAACTCTAAATCCGCTCACAAAATTATGAAAATCATGAACACCTATAAATAACTTACTTGCTTTTCTCATTTTTCTAATATCTAAAGGATATTTAACTTGATAGTAATACCCATCATAATCTTTTCTATACTTACCATTATTTATTTTATAAACATAAGTTTTTTTCTTTACACTATGTCTAGCATGAAAATCATTACTTACCTTCATACATTTTTTTATTATTATCTCGTTATTTAATATTTCATTTAATCTATCAATTTCCTTGATAGATACTTTTCCATCATAGTCAAAATGAGCTCCTTGATCAAGTGCATGAACACCTGCATCAGTTCTTCCACTTCCCTTTATGACTATCTCTACACCAAAAACATTACTTAAGACATCTTCCAAAGTTTTTTGAACACTTTTAACATCATTCTGTCTTTGAAAGCCATGAAACTTCGTCCCATCATAACTAAACTTAATTAAATATCTCATGACTTAATCCTATAAATAGCTTTTAAAAGCTCATCTAATTCCTTATAATGATTTATTTTTATTCCTTTATTTTCGCTTTTGTTAGTAAATTCCACTATCTTAGGTAAGTCAATATATTTACTCAAAGATTTATCAAACATATCACTTGTTTCATACAAAATTTCATTGCTTAAAACATATACTTTATCCACAAGATTAAAAAATAAATTACTATTTATATCCACTAATACTATTTTTCTTCCATAACCAGATATTCTTTTAAATAATTTCTTAAAAAAATCAATATCTTTATTTGTTAAACCTATACTAAAATTATTTAAAATAATACATTTATCTTGAAGTTTACTAGCAAGTATTACCCTATTTTGATTACCATGACTTAAATCATCAAAATTACATTCAAGTGTATTTTCACCAAGTCCCACCATTTTTAATGCATCACTTGCTTTTTTTAAAACAATATCCTTAACTACTTTACCACAATAATCTTCATTTTTATAATCTTCACTAATTACACCAATAATATTTCCTTCCAAACCACTTAATTCCATAAAGCCTCCAACAAGTTATTCACATCAAAATAAACTCTATCTAAAATATCATAATACATTAGCTGAATAGATAAATCAACTACAAAAGGTACTCCAAATCCAAGCTTCTTAAGTATTTTTTCATTTTTTAAAACAACATCTCTATTACCTTCAAGAACTTTCATATCTTCATCATACACAATTACATAATCACCAAATAAAGCATCTTCGACATTACTAGTTACATTTATATAATGAATACTTTGTTTATTTAATAGTTCAAGTATTTCCTTTTTTTCTTTATTACTTAGTACACTTAAACTTTCATTGAATACTACTCTTTTACTTGGAAACATTTCTAAAGTATTTTTTAGTTTTTCAAACGATAATACATCAATTACTTGATACATACCAAACTTAGACATAAACTTTTTATCAGCATTATTTGAAAGAACAACATAATTTACATTATCACTAAACTCCATATAAAACTATGCTCCCTTCTTCCATGCTTCTTTTTACATCAATAAGTCTTTGATTAGTACTTCCTCTAAACTTACAATTTAAACTCTTTTTAGCAAGTACAAATTTACCATCTACTAAAACATCTACATTTTTTAAAAGTTCTAATCTATCTTTATCACCAGCAAGCAATGCCTCATATGTAAAACCAGTATAAGCCCAAACATTAAGTCCAATACTTTTAGCAAATTTAGCTATTTCCAAAGCACCCTTAGCTTGAAAAAAAGGATCCCCACCAGATAATGTAATACCTGTTTGATACTTTAAATACTTTAATTTTTCACAAATATCTTTAGTATCAATTTCAAAACCACCATTCATATCATGAGTTTCAGGATTTTGACATCCTTCACATTTATGTAAACAACCTTGAAACCAAATTACAGTTCTAATACCAGAACCATCTAAAATACTATCAGGCTGTATATCTGCAGCAAGTCTAACTATCATTTTCTTCACTTCTTTCTTTATGTCTTTTAACCAAACTATTTATCTTAATAAAATGATGATTAACACCAGATTTACCTATTTTATAACCATTTTCAAGCTTTACAATATCTGCAAGTTCTTGCATAGAAACTTCAGGATACTTTACTCTTGCATCTGCAACAATCCTTGTATTTTCTTCAAGTAAATTAAATAAATCATGCGTCTTTAAATAATTAATATTTTCTAGTTGCATTTGCCCAGTTCTAAAAGTCTTTTCTTGATTAGCAATCTCACAATTATTTAATCTATTAACCATATTTTTATGATCTCTATATATCCTTATATCTTCAAAATAAAATAACGAATTGGTAGCTTTAAATCTTTTTATTAAATCACTTATATCTTCACTAGCTTTAATATAAACAACATTCTTATATCCTCTTTTAATAAGTTTAGCTTTTAATTTAAAGTACTCAAGCAAATTAAGCACTTGTTTAGCAAGTCTTTCCTTAGTAAAAATAAATTCTAAATGATAACCACTAGTACTTGGATTAGAAACATTACCAACAGCAAGAAAAGCCCCTTCCAAAAACGCTATTTTCTCTTCATCACTAACCAAGTCATCAACTTCTATTTTTATTCCAACACTTATATCTTTTTTAATAAAATCTATTCTTTCTTTTATATTAAGAATATATATTTGTTTTACTTTAAATCTTTTTTGCATTCTTATAACAATACTTGGATTAACATCATATATTTCTTTTATTTCTTTATAAATTCTTCTAGCTATACTAGCATTTTCTAAAGTAATACTTATTTCTTCTTTATTAAACTTAGCAACACTATTTAAAAATGCCACAAGTTCATATCTGGCTTCCATAGAATTAATATCATTTTTAGTTATTTCCTCTTTTAAACTCGTCGTAAATGTCATTTTCTTTTACCATCCATTAAGTATGAGAATAATAAATATCCTGTTTTGAGTGCATCATGTCTATACCAACCATCTTCAATAGTAAAGAGTTTATCAGAAATAACATAAATATTACTTTCATCAAGTTCATGCATATCTAAAATAACTGGATCTTTTTGTTCTTCTGTTGCGTATTTATTAGCTAAATCACTATTAATAACCTCATTATTAGCAATAACAACATCTATACTACCTTTACCTAAATATTTTTCCAAATAATCAATATGATCTTTTACAGTAAAATCATCTGTTTCTCCCGGTTGAGTAAACAAATTACAAATATATACTTTATCAGCCTTAGCTTTATTAATTGTATGAACTAACTTTTTGTTAATTAAATGTGGCACAATACTTGTAAGTAAACTACCAGATGAAAAAATAATCAAATCAGCTTCCTCAACAGCTTTAATAACTTTTGGATTAACCTTAATTTCTTTATCATATTTAATTTCTACAATTTTATTTGCACATTTAGTTAATTGATGTTCTCCATAAACCTTTTTACCACTTGAAGTAATTCCCACCAAATTAACATTATCTTCAGTTAAAGGCAAAACATTACCCTTAACATCAAGTAATTTTTCCATAACAGGCATAGCACCAGCAAAATTACCTTTCAAATCCATCAAAGCAATTAAAAGCAAGTTTTTAACAGAATGAATACCCAAAGACTTAGACTTAGTAAATCTATAATTCATTAAATCTATAACATCTTGATTAGTATCAGCCATACTAAGCATAACTTTTGTAATATCACCAACCGCAGGAATATTAAGTTCTCTTCTAAGTAACCCAGTACTGCCTCCATTATCTGCAACAGAAACAACCGCAGTTATTTCTACGGGAAAAAGTTTAATACCTTTTAAAAGTTGAGAAAGACCGCTTCCTCCACCAAATATAACAATTTTTTTCATAATTAATCACGTAATTACTATATCACAAATATTACAAAAATGGAATATTACTTCGTTTAACTCCTCCATTAACTTCATAACATTTATCAATAATCATGAAAGCACTAGGGTCTATTTCTAAAATTCTTTTCTTTAAATTATAATAATCATTATTAGATACCGCACACATAATCATAATTCCATTTTTATGTGAATAACCACCAGTACTAGGAATTGTAGTAAAACCAGTTTCAAACTCTTCCAAAATTAATTTCTTTATTTTTCTAGTTTTTCTAGTGTAAATATAAAATAACTTACTGTCAGAAATACCAAACATAATTTTATCAACAAAGAATGTTGAACAATACACAATAATAAATGAATAAACACCTTTAGTAAAGTCAAATACAAACATACCTGAAATAATAATTAAACCGTTAGCAAATATCATTGCTTT
>CADBRL010000039.1 GCA_902797105.1 uncultured Erysipelotrichaceae bacterium | reverse complement strand
TTTAATTGATACAAACAATTAAAAACAAGACTTACACTATGCAAGTCTTATTTGAATATTACTCCTCAATATATTTTAGGTAAATTAATACTAGGGTTATATCGAAGAAAAAATCATGTACATAAGTAATACCCGTAGTACATGATTATATTATTCTCTATTTTACTGGATTTATAGTTCCAGTTTTTTCTAATTCTATTTCTTCTTTGCGATAATTAAGGGCCATACCTATTGTAAAAGCATAGGCAAGAAGATAAAACCAAAACATTAAAATAACTATGTTGGCTAGTCCTCCATAAAAAGTAGTATAGTGAGCTAAATTATTTATGTAGTATGAATAAATATATGTAATAATTACCCATGAAAATGTCGTAAATAAAGCTCCATATCCAACATTTTTACTTCTTACCTTTTTATTCGGAGCCATCGTATAAAGTATTTTAATAAATAAATACATTATAAGCCAAGTAATTGGTCCTTGCAAGAATGTTATTATCATTGATACATTATCTGTTACATTACTATTTAAGTCAACAAATTTAAATAGTTCTATTATTTTAGTACCAAAAACTGGCACTATTAACATGAATATAAATAGTAAAACTAATACAAATGTCATTATTAATGCTTTTAATCTTCTTCTAAAAAAGCCTTCTTGTTTTTCACCATAAATAGTATTTGATGTAATAATGATTGATGCTGGTCCATTTGATGCTAAAAAGTAACCTATGATAACTACAAGAAAGAAACCAATTCCTTTTTCTTTACTTGCAGATGTTGCAAGAAGCATACTTGCTATATCACTGGAAAAGGCTGAACCTATAAAATCAAATATTACATCAGTTGATAAGTTAAGAAGTGCTGCTTCATAACTTATCAGAGTAATAGTTGGCACAATAGCTAGAACAAAGAAGTAAGCTAATTGACCTGGCAATATTGCCATTTCAGGTTTAAATAAAACTTTTTTAAAGTTTTCATAAAACTCTTTTAGTTCTAGTTTAAGCTTCTTCATTGCTATTATTATCCTTATTTTTCTTCATGTCTTCCACGGCTTCATTTAAAGCATCTTCAATAGTTTTGATATCATCAAGTATCATACTATAACCAAATTCTGCTCCGAATTCATATGGAAGCTTTTTAATTTCTTTATTTAATTTAAAGATATAATTACTTATTTGTTTTTGGCTATAACCTACTAGATAAATTACAAATTCATTACCATCAGTACGCATTACTTCACTATTGTCAAGTTGAGTTTTAACAAGTATATTAGCTAAAGCTTTAATTTGTTTATCTCCTTCATTATATCCATATAAATCATTTATTTCTTGGATTTTATTTAAATCAACAACTACGATTGTTTGAGGATAAATTGTATTATTATTCCATGTTTCTATGTTTTCATTTAAGAAATTTCTATTTTTTAAGCTAGTTAATTGGTCAATAAATTTCATTTTATCATCTTTTTTGATTTTTCTAGCAATAGTTATTTTTTTACTCTTTTTGAAAACTACAAGAATTATAACTGCTACTAAAATAACTACATAAAGAATGTATTCAGCAATTTTAGTTATCATTCCTCCACTTTTTACTGTTTCGGCATGATTTAAAAGTCCTTCAATAACCATTTCATTTTCATCAGATATATCTATATACTTATTTAAAAGTTTATATAAGGCACTATTTGTTTTAACTTTAAATGTGTAATTATTTAAAATATAGTCAGTATATCTAGTACTATAATTATCTAGTTTGTTTTCACTATAATAATTAAAAGTATTTTTATCTATTATTAGATTGACATCCTTTTTATTTAATTTAAATAATTCTTTTGTAGTACTAAATGTTTTAACATCAATGCCTTCGATAGTTTTTACATAATCATATATTTTACTATTTTCTTGAACATATACGGTTTTTCCAATTAAAGAATTAATTGATTTAATAACAGTGTTATTACTCTTTGGAAGTGCTATTACATATTCAATATTAAGTCCACTTGTTTGGTAAAATTCATCAGTAAAATTATAATAGTTAAAGTATAAATCAACTTCATTATTTTTTATAGCTTTTGTAAACTTATTGAAGTTTTTATATTTAGCAAAATTAAATTCAACTCCAGCAAAATTACTAAATTTACTTAAGTAAACTGCCACTATTCCACCATATTTACCTCCCATTATTACTTCATAGGGAGAAGCGTTAACAAAGCCATAATTATATGTTACACTTTGCATACTATCTACTTCAGTATCAGTGATATTCATATTTTGAGTAAATGATTTAAATAAATTCTTATTGTAAACATCATCAAATTTATTTTCCCACTTATTATAATATTTTGTTAAAATACTAGATAATTTGTCATCAGTAATACTTAAGGTAAAATATTTTTTGATGTCACTAAAATGATATACAACTTTATAATCTTTACTTAAATAAACATCTAAATATTCCATTAAAGGAACAAGCATGTAGTTTCCTTCACCATTCATATTTTCAATTAGTTCATCGCGTGACTCAAATTGGGTAAATGATACATTAGTTGCTTTTTTAATATATTTTGATACATAACTTAAATCAGATGATAAAATACCTATTGTTTTACCATTTAAGTTTTCTTCACTTGCTACTAAATCACTTGTTTTACTAACTAAAACATAGTGGTCAGTGTAAAAAACTATATCATTATCGTTAGTACTTGTTTTTTCATTAAAAGTAATTCCACTTGGATTATTACCAACATTAAATGTTATGGGATTAATGGTAAGTTCATATTCTTTTTCAAAACTATCAATAAAGTCATAGAAAACTCCACTACCATCTTTACCAAACACATTAACATTATTAATAACATTAATATTTTGAATTGTTCCTATACTTTCATTAACCCAGTTTCTTTCTGCAACTGTTAATTTATTTTTATCATTTAGCAATGTGTATAGAAGCACTGAAGCAATAGCTACAACTAAAATACTAATAATTATAATAATTAAACTCTTCTTCTTTTTCATTATTCTTCACTTTCTAGTGGGGTATTATTGTTCCAGACTAGTCCAGAACCTGCCACATTTTTAGCTCCGAGAATTGTAAATCCTTCACTATTTTCGCTCTTTTCACACTTTAATGTAAAATCAATATCATAAAATGACAATATATCTTCATTTAGTTTTTCTAAACTAGATGCTGCCAAATTCTTTGCATCTTCAAGTGATGTATCTGATGCAAAATTAATAATAATATAAATAATTTTACCCTTAGTATCCATACTTACTTTTGTAACACTTTTTTCACTTTCTAAGTTTGTTACATATTCACTTTTTATGTTGTTTGTAACTGGATGTTTATCAATATCGTTAAGACGATCTCCATAAACTCCTTTTTTTCCTCCTAAAAAGAAAGAAAATGTTACGATAATAATAGCAATAAAGCACATTATTAATATTATTCCAAGTACAATAAGTACTTTGTTATTCCCCCATAATTCTTTCAATTTTTTCATTTTTCACCTCTTCAAGTAATATTAATTATACTATGTATTTATGCTTTTGGCAAATTATTTAAAACACTTAGGGTTTTATCATTATCCCAAATCATGATATTAAGCTTTAAGGCATCACTATATTTGCTACCTGGAGCACTACCTACAATTACAACATCAGTATTTTTGCTAACAGATTCACTTACTACACCTTTATAGCTTTCAATTATTTCTTTTATTTCTTTTCTGCCATAACCTTCGATTGTACCAGTTATAACAAATCTTTTGCCAGTAATTAAATCATTTAATCCAAGTGTTTTTCCTAAATAAGTCATGTTTATGCCTATTTCTTTTAGTTTTTCAATTAATTCTTTATTATTTTGTAAGTATTCATAAACACTTAAGGCTGTTATATGACCAATATCACGGATACTTTCTAAATCTTCAACTGTGGCATTTATTAAATTATCCATATTTTCATAAGTACTTGCAAGTAATTTTGCTGTCTTACTACCTATTTCTTTAATACCTAATCCAAATAATAATCTTTCTAAGCTTACATTTTTACTCTTTTCAATATTTTCAAGCATCTTATTAACACTTTTTTCACCATAACCATCAAACTGCATTATTTCTCTTTTTTTATCACTTAAATTATATAAATCAGTTATATTTTTGACAAAACCTAAGTTGTATAGTTCTTCCACAATTTCATCACCAAGGCCTTCAATATTCATGGCATCTCTGGAAACAAAATGAATGATACTTTCAATATTTCTTCTTGGGCAATTAGGATTTACACAATAATAATCTACTTGGCCTTCTCTTTTTTCGATTTTTTCATGACACATTGGGCACTCAGTTATCATTTTAAATTCTTTTTCTGTGCCATTTCTTCTTTCAAGTTTTGGTTCAACAACTTCAGGTATTACATCTCCAGCTTTTCTAATTGATACAATATCTCCGATTTTTAAACCTTTCATATTTACATAATCTTCGTTATGAAGTGTTGCTCTTCTGATTGTTGAGCCCATGACAATAACTGGTTCCAAAACAGCATTTGGTGTAATTCTACCAGTTCTTCCAACAGTAAATATTATATCTGTAAGTTTGGTTAAAACCTCTTCAGCTGGAAATTTGTAAGCTATTGCCCACTTTGGATATTTAGCAGTATAGCCTAATTTTTCTTGAAGGTCTACTCTATTTACTTTTATAACAATACCATCTATCTCATAAGATAAACTTTTTCTTTTCTTTGTTGCTTCTTCGATGTATTTTAATACTTCTTCATCATTTTTTACAAGTTTATTGGCAGGATTTACTTTAAAACCTAGGCTTTCCATAAATTGTAAGGCTTCAAGATGAGATTTTATACCAAAAGCATCAGGATTAGGTAAATAATATATAAAATTATCAAGTTCTCTTTCTGCTGTAACCTTACTATCTAGCTGACGAACACTTCCTGCTGCGGCATTTCTGACATTTTGAAGTTTAGTTTTTCCTTCAAGCTCACGTTTTTTGTTTATTTTTTCCAAAGTTGTTTTATGCATGAAGATTTCACCACGAACTTCAATATCAACTGGCTTAGTAAGTTCTAGTGGTATAGCTTTAATTGTTCTAACATTATGAGTTATGTCTTCACCCACTAAGCCATCACCACGAGTAACTCCACGAACAAGTTTTCCTTTTTCATATATAAGAGAAACACCTAAACCATCTATTTTATATTCACAAACATATTCAGGACTTACTTCGCTTTCAACTCTTTTTAGAAAATCAGATACTTCTTCTTCATTAAAAACATCCGCAATACTAAGCATTGGTTTATCTCTTACTACTTTTAGAAACTTATCAATTACTTCGCCACCAACTCTTTTAGTTGGGCTATTAGCACTAGCAAGCTCTGGGTACAAAGTTTCTATATCTTCAAGTTCTCTGATATATTTATCATATTCTTGGTCAGTAATTGTTGGATTATCTTTTACATAATAATTGTAATTGGCTTCATTTAATATTTTTGTTAATTCTTCAACTCTTTTTCTTGCTTCTTCAGTATTACTTCCAAAGTTCACTTGGATAGTCGCCCCTTTCAATTAAGCTGTTTATGTGATTTTTAACTGTTTCTAAATCTTCTTTATATGTCATACCAATCCATTTACTTGGTGATACTTTAGATTTTAATACTATTAAGTTTTCATCTAAACATTTTTTTAGAATTTCTGGAAGTAAAAATTCATTTGTTAAAGTTACTTCACCATGAATGAATAAATCAAATTCTTTTTCTAGTATGTTTAAAAAATTTTTTCTTAAACCGAAGAAATTAACCGCAACTGGTGTGTCATTTGTTATTTCAAATACTTCTCCAGTTTGAAGTGATTTTGCCATTATTTTACCATTTTCTTCACCAATTTCACTTTCAATAATTGATTTTATGGTTTCATTTTCTTCATTTACTACCCCACGTTTAACTTTACCATATTTGCTTGCTGTTACTCCATAAGGATAATTTACACTTACATATTCTGTTTCATTTTCATCTAGGAAATCTCCTGCAATTTTAAATGAATCTTTTCCATAAAAATCGTCAGAATTGATAATAACAAAATCCCCATCAATTAAATCTTTGGCACAATAAAGGGCATGACCTGTACCTAACATTTTAGTTCTTTCACTCGGAATATTTGCATCAGATGGTACATACTCAAGTTCTTGAAAAGCAAGCTTTATATCAATACCATTATATTTATTAATAATATGAGTTTTAAAATATTCTTCATTTTCTTTTCTAATTATAAATATTACTTTAGAAAATCCTGCTCTTTTTGCATCATATACTGAATAATCTGCGATGATTTCTCCGCTTGGTCCAACAGGTTCTATTTGTTTTAAACCTCCAAATCTACTTCCCATTCCAGCAGCCATAATTACTAGTGTTTTTTTCATTTTACATTCCTCCTTAAACCTTGATAATTATTTAAAAACTTCTTTATGCCAAATCTTTTGTCAAAAGCAACTGTTACAAATCTTTCATCATTATCTATAACAACACCTTTGCCAAATGATGCATGCATAACAATTTCTCCATGTTTGTAATCAATTCTATCTCCTTCATAAAAGTTTGTTTTATTAAATGCTTTATTTTCTGTTTTACTTTCTTCTTTTTCTATTAAATTATTATCTATTTCCGCGATAAATCTTGATGGTGGGTTCATATTGGTATTACCAAATAGCATTCTTCTTTTAGCATTAGTAATATAAAGTCTTTCTTTTGCTCTAGTTATACCAACATAACATAGTCTTCTTTCTTCTTCAAGTTCACCTGCTTCATTTAAACTCATTGAATGTGGCATTATGCCTTCTTCCATACCAATTAAAAATACTACTTTAAATTCAAGTCCTTTAGCAGCATGCATTGTCATTAATGTAACAGCATTATCAAGAGTCTCATGTTCTGATTGATCAGCCACGATGCTTATATCTTCAAGAAAATCTTCAAGATTTACTGTACCAGTTTCTTTTTGATAATTTTCTGTAATACTCTTAAATTCCATTAAGTTTTCAAGCCTTATATCAGCTTCCAAAGTATGTTCTTTTTCAAGTTCTTCCTTCATGCCAGATTTTTCTAGCACAACATCAATTAATTCTGTTAAGTCCAAATCTTTGGCATCTTCAGTAAGTTCTAAAATTAATTTTTTAAATTCAACTTCTTTTGGTTTTGATAAACACTTAAACATACATTCATTATTTTCACGTGCTAAACTTCTTAAATTATTAATTGATGTATCCCCGATACCTCTTTTAGGTACATTTATAACTCTTTCTAGAGAAACATCGTCTTGATGATTAGAAATAAGTCTTAAATAACAAAGTAAATCTTTAATTTCTTTTCTTTTATAGAAATAATAACTTCCCACTACTCTATATGGCCAATTTACTTTTAAAATGGCATCTTCTACATTTCTTGATTGAGCATTAGTTCTATAAAGTATAGCAAAATCATTATAATCATACCCTTCGTCAAGAAGTTTTTTTATTTCATCTATGACAAGTTTTACCTCATCTTTTTCGTCATTTCCTCTGAAATACTTTATTTTAACTCCATCACCAAAAGTACTATATAAATTTACTTCTTTTCTTTCAACATTATTTTTTATAACACTATTGGCAGCATTTAAAATAGTATTTGTACTTCGATAATTTTGATTTAAAGTAATACTTTTACTATCTGGATAATCTTTTTCAAAATTAAGAATATTTTTATAATTTGACCATCTAAATCCATATATACTTTGGTTTACATCACCTACTACAAAAAGATTACGATATTTACTTGCAAGTAGTTTAACTAATTTATATTGTACTTCATTTGTATCTTGATATTCGTCTATTAAAATATATCTATACTTTTCTTGATATTTATCTAATATATCATCATTTTGCATAAATAGTTCAACTGGTCTTTTTAATAAATCATCAAAATCTACAGCATTATTTCTTTTTAATACTTTTTCATATTCACGATATACTTTAACTGCTACTTTTTCTGGAGGACTATTTAAGTATTTATCAACTTCACTATCACTTAACATTTCATTTTTAATAAAACTTATTTTATTTCTTATGTAACTTACGCTATATTCTTTCGTACTTATATCAAGTTCTTTCATTATCTTTTTTATAATACTTGAAACATCATCGCTATCTATTATAGTAAAATTGGTTGTTAAACCTAATTTTTCTGTATTTTCTCTGATAACTCGAAGTCCAAAAGAATGAAATGTACCCACAAAAGCATAGTTATTTTTAACCATGTTGCTTATTCTATCACGCATTTCTTTCGCAGCTTTATTTGTGAATGTTATAGCTAAAATATTTCCAGAATATATGCCATCATTTATCATATTTGCTATTCTAGTTGTTAAAACTTTTGTCTTTCCAGAACCAGCACCAGCTAAAACTAAGCATGGTCCTTCTTTATGTAAAACAGCTTCTTTTTGTTCTTTATTTAATCCATCTAATGCATTCATGCAAAGCCTCCATATGTATATAAATATTATAACATTTTATAGCTTAGAATAAAAGAAAAAATGGACTATTTTAATCCATTTTTAATCTGTCAAATCTTTAGCAACACATTCATCACTAAATGGAGAAAGTAAACATGCTGTACATGTTTCATAACCTTTTTTAGCTTCCTCAGCATCTTTTACTAAATAAAGTAGTGCTTGTAAAAGTGTTGGTATCATAAATATTAAAACCCCGATGATAAATTTATTAATTAAATTGTTTGCAGCTACCACAGTTGATTTTTCATCTTTTGAAATTGCTGCTTTTCCAAATTCAATAGAACCTAAAACTATTATGATAACCGGAACTAATATTTTGATAATGTAAAGAATATATCCAACTACTTGAAAAGCTTTAAGTGTTCCACTATTACTACTACAGATGTCGACTGGGGTAATTTCTAACTCATTAGCAAAAGCAATACTTGGCATAAATAATACTATAAATAAACTTAAATATTTAATTAATTTTTTCATTATAAAATCCCTCTTTGAAAATTTAAGCTTATTTTAGCACATTTTTGCAAAAACTACAAGAAAAAATATTCTATTTTGAAATACCATTTTTGTTATTAATAATATTATCTGTCTCATCTATCGTAGTCTTTTTGAAAAGTACTACAATCTTTTTAATAAAGTGCATAATTATGGGTTCATTTAAATTCTTCTTTAAGTTTTTGAACTTGTTTAAGTGATAGTTTAGTAACTCTACAAATCAAATCTACATTGCAATTTTCTTGAAACATCACTTTAGCGACATCAATTTTATTTTGTTCTACTCCATCTTCAAATGTTTCTTGTTTTTCATTACTATCAAATATAACATCTCTATTATACTAAGTAGATTATCAAAATCATATGAACTATTTTTTACTTCACGAATTATTTTTGCCATAAAATCATCACTATTTAAAGTATACTATAAATTTCATACCAAATTAAGCACTCTCTTGTAGCTAAAAAAAAGAATTATTTCAATTCTTCTTTTAATCTTTCAATGTCATTAAGTGATAATTTTGTAACTCTACAAATTAAATCTACATTGCAATTTTCTTGAAGCATTGCTTTGGCGACATCAATAGCTTTTTGTTCTGCTCCAAGCTTATAACCTTTTTTTACTCCACGTTCTACACCATCTTC
>CADBRL010000038.1 GCA_902797105.1 uncultured Erysipelotrichaceae bacterium | reverse complement strand
ATTTAAGCAAGATTTAAGCAAGATGTGTTGAATATTAATTATAAAAATGATATAATATATACAACAATCGAGGTGAGATAAATGGAAAATTATGTACCACCATTTGAATTAACAAATGATATGTTGGAAAAAGTATCAAGTATTATGGAAAAAATAGGTAAACTTGATAATTATAATACATTTGATAAAAATCCATATTTAAGAAAACAAACAAGAATTAATTCAATACATAGTTCTTTAGCTATTGAAAATAACAAACTTAGTTTAAATCAAGTAAAAGATGTTATAAATGGGAAAGTTGTAATTGGAAAGCAAAAAGACATTCAAGAAGTTAAAAATGCTTACAATGCATATGAAAAGCTAGCTAAAATTAATCCCTATTCCATTGAAGACTTAAAAAAAGTTCATGGTATGATGACATTCTTAACTGTTGAACAATCTGGTGAATTTAGAACTGGACCAGAAGGAGTATTTGATGGTGACAATTGCATTTTCATTTGTCCTCCGGAAGATATGGTCATACCACTAATGAATAATTTATTTAAATGGTTAAATTATAATAAAGATAAAATTCATCCATTAATATTATCAAGTATTTTTCATTATGAATTTGTATTTATCCATCCGTTTTCAGATGGTAATGGACGTATGGCAAGGCTATGGCAAAATGCCATTTTATATAATTGGAAAGATATATTTGAATACATTCCAATTGAGTCAAAAATTCATAAATATCAAAATGAATATTATAAAGCAATTGCAGATTGTAATAATGAAGGAAACTCAAATCAGTTTATTAGTTTCATGTTAAAAATGATTGATGATACTTTAGAAGAATTAATTACTACTACACCGCTGCCACTTACAAATGAAGACATTAACATCAAGAAATTATTAGATGTGATGGATAGTAATATTCCATTATCTGCTAAAGAAATAATGGAAAAATTAAATATTAAATCAAAAGAAACTTTAAGAAACGTATATTTAGATCCAGCAATTAAGAAAGATCTAATAAAGTTTACTATTCCTGATAAACCAACAAGTAAAAATCAAAAATATTACAAAATATAAAACGAGCCTAGCTGTAGGCTCGTTTTGTGTTTAAAATTAATCTTTATTTTTAGAATTTTCTTTTTTTTCTGGTTTAGGTAAACATTCTTTACGAGATAAATTTAATCTTCCACGATTATCATATCCAAGTGATTTAACCATTATTTCATCACCAACAGATACAATATCTTTTGGTTTTTCTACTCTTTCCCAAGCAAGTTGAGATACATGTACTAAACCTTCACATCCTGGCCAAAGTTCTACGAAACAGCCAAAGTCTTCAACTTTTGTAACTTTACCAGTGTATACTTTTCCTTCTTCAACTTCACGAATAACATCTAGTATCATTTGTTTAGTTTTAGCAATTATATCTTTATCAGTATGATAAATTATTACTCTACCATCATCTTCAAGATCAACTTTAACAGCATCTTTATCATTAACTGTTGCTACGTTTGAAGCTTCAAGTATAATTTTAGTAATCATTTCTCCACCCTTACCAATAATATCTCTAATCTTTTCTGGGTCAACACTAAATGTTTCAATCTTAGGTGCATACTTACTTACTTCACTACGTGGCTCAGGAATTGTATTTTCCATTACATCTAAAATTTCCATACGAGCTTTTTTAGCTTGAGTTAGTGCTTCACCAAGTATTTCTTTTGTTACACCTTTTATTTTAATATCCATTTGAAGAGCTGTAATACCTTCGCGAGTACCAGCAACTTTAAAGTCCATATCTCCCATATGATCTTCAAGACCTTGAATATCAGTAAGAATTGTGTATTTACTTCCGTCTGGACTTGTGATTAGTCCCATAGCAATACCTGCAACTGGAGCTTTAATTGGCACACCAGCAGCCATTAAACTTAGACATCCAGAACAAATTGTTGCTTGGCTAGATGATCCATTACTTTCTAGAACTTCACTAACAACACGAATTGTGTATGGGAATTCTTCTTCGGATGGTATAACTTGAGCAAGTGCTCTTTCACCTAAAGCCCCATGACCAATTTCTCTTCTTCCCGGAGAACCATATCTTCCAACTTCACCAACAGAAAATTGTGGAAAATTATAATGAAGCATGAATCTTTTTGTATCTTCAATTCCAAGGCCATCAAGTATTTGATGTTCACCTAAAGCACCAAGTGTTGTTGTTGCAAGTACTTGAGTTTCACCTCTTGAGAATAATGCTGAACCATGAGTTCTTGCAAGTAAATCAACACCAGCATAAAGCGGTCTAATTTCATCCATGCGTCTGCCATCTGGTCTAATATGTTCATCAGTAATAAGACGACGAACTTCTCCACCTTCAATTAAATGAAGCACTTTAGATACTTGAGCCATTTTATTATTTTTATCTTCATCATCAGCATAAACTTCTTCAAAATAAGCCATTGTATTTTCTTTAACTTCATCTATTTTAGCATATTTTTCTAACTTTTCTTTAATTTGAATAGCTGCAAGCATATCGCTAGTTGCAAATTCCCTAACTGCACTTTCAATTTCTGCATCAATTTCAGCTTTAGGTAGTTCTACTTTTTCTACACCTATTTCATCAATAATACTTTGTTCAAATTCACATAATTTTTTAATATTTTCATGAGCAAACATTAAGGCATCAAGCATTAATTCTTCACTAACTTCTTTAGAACCAGCTTCAACCATGCATATTGCATCTTTAGTACCCGCAACTGTTAAATGTAGTGTACTTACTTCATTTTGTTCAGCTGTTGGATTAATAACAAATTTGCCATCAATTAAGCCAACAATAACACCAGCAACAGGGCCATCAAATGGAATATTTGATATACCTAGACATAAAGATGAACCAAGAAGTGCAGTCATTTCTGGAGAATTATCTTGATCAACAGATAATACTGTGTTAATAACTTGAATTTCATTTCTTAAATTTTCATCAAACATCGGTCTAATTGGTCTATCAATAAGTCTTGCCGCAAGGGTTGCAGCATCACTAGGTCTTCCTTCTCTTTTAATAAATCCTCCAGGAATTTTACCTACTGAATACAATCTTTCTTGATATAAAACTTGAAGTGGAAAGAAATCTTGTGAAACTGGTGTTTTTCCCATTACACAAACAGATAATACTGCTGTATCTCCATATCTAACTAAAACTGCTCCATTTGTTTGTTTAGCTAGCTCTCCAGTTTCTACTACTAATTCTCTTCCATCAAAATCTAATTTAAATACTTTCTTCATATACATCCTTTCTAAAAATAAAAAGACACTAAAAACAAGTGCCCTTTAATTATTTTCTTAAATTTAATTTCTTAATTACTTCTCTATAACTTACTACATCATTTTTCTTTAAGTAGTCAAGTAATTTTTTACGACGACCAACTTTCATAAGTAGACCTCTTTTTGAATGATAATCATGCTTATGTTCTTTTAAATGTTCAGTTAAGTTATTAATTTCATTTGTAAGAATTGCTATTTGTACTTCAGTTGAACCACAATCATTTTCAGATTTAGCAAATTCTTTAATGATTTTTGCTTTTTCTTCTTTCATTAAAGCCATAATATTTTCCTCCCACTTTCTTAATTGGTTTAATCATAGTATTGATTTGGAGATATCAAAACCAAGAATAAACTTCATATATTTATTATAATTTAAAACTCACTCTTTTGCAAGCACTATTTTAAAGATGCAAGTAATTCATCTTTTTTCATTGTAGAGTAACCTTTTACTCCTTTATCTTTAGCAAGTGCTTTTAATTCTGCTAAAGTTTTTGAACTTAAATCTTCAGAAGTTTCTTTTTTAGTTTCTTTCTTTTCAGCTTTTACTTCTTTAGTTTCTGCTTTAACTTCTTTTTTAACAGCCTTTACTTCACCATTTAAAGCTTTTTTAGCTGTTTCAACTAATGTTGTAAATGATTTAGGATCATCAATTGCCATTTCTGATAACATTTTTCTATTGATTTCAATACCAGCTTTTGCAAGTCCATTTATAAATTTAGAATAACTAATTTCATTTTCACGACATGCAGCATTGATTCTTGTAATCCATAATTTTCTGAAATTTCTCTTATTTTGTCTTCTGTCTCTGAATGCATAAGCACCACTATGGAATACTTGTTCTTGAGCAGTTTTGTAAAGTCTATGTTTACTTCCAAAATAACCTTTTGCTTCTTTTAAAACTTTTCTTCTTCTATTCTTAGAAACGTTTCCGCCTTTAACTCTTGCCATTACTTATTCACCTCCATGATTAGATAACAGATTTTAATCTGCTACTATCTCCTTTTGCTAGTGTTCCTTTATTTCTTCTTTGTCTTACTGCTTTTGCTGTATCTTTTCCAGTCTTATGGTTACTTCCTGACTTCATATAAGTTAAAGTACCATTTTTCTTTTTGCTAAACACTTTAGAACTAGACTTATGTGTTTTTTGTTTACTTTTTGCCATACTAATTTCCTTCTTTCTTTTTTGGTGCTAAAATCATTGCAATTTGTCTTCCTTCTTGTTTTGGTTCAGTTTCAATTACAGAAACATCACTTAAGGCATCTGCAAATTTTAGAAGTACATCTCTACCAAGTTCTGGTCTTGCCATTTGACGACCTTTAAAACGGATAAATGCTCTAATTTTATGTCCTTTTTCAAGATATTCTTTAGCATTCTTTTTTCTTGTTTCAAAGTCTCCAACATCGATAGTTACTGATAAACGATATTCTTTCATCTCTTTATTTGCTTCTCTTGCTTTCTTTTGACTTTCCTTTAGTTTTTTTTGCTTTTCATAACGGTATTTGTTATAATCCATTATTTTAGCAACAGCAGGAACGCCATTACCATTCATTAAAACTAAATCTAGTCCAGCATACCCAGCAAGTGTAAGAGCATCTTTACGTTTTTTTAGTCCCATCTTTTCGCCATTTGGCCCAATTACCATCAATTCTTCTGCACGAATATTTTCATTGATTGGTAGTTCATTACTATCTATCTTTGCTATAATAAGCACCTCCAACGTCATTAAAAAATGGATACCTATTTAGTATCCATTCCAAAAAAGTTTATCAAATAAATCTAAATACTTTCATGGCATTTACCTATCGCTATTTGCAATCAGGTGGATACTAAATCTCTTTCCTTTTTCAAGTAACAACAATATATTACACCATTATTGTATGTTTGTCAAATGTTTTTAATACTTTTTTATATATTTTATAAAAACATTGCCATATATAATGGTAAATATATAACATTATCATTTACTTCTAAATCTTTGGTATGAAATACATATCTTGTTCCCACATTTCTTTTATATTTTTTCTTAACTATAGAAGTATGTTTCTTATAGTTACCTGCT
Organism: uncultured Erysipelotrichaceae bacterium; assembly: GCA_902797105.1. Classification (GTDB taxonomy): domain Bacteria; phylum Bacillota_I; class Bacilli_A; order RF39; family UBA660; genus Onthocola_B. The sequence continues at coordinate 2,799 of CADBRL010000038.1, read as the reverse complement.
TTTACTTTAATAGGATTAATTTTTTTGAATAATTGGGTATAATTTTACTATATAATTCACATTTTGACAAGATAATTTGCTTCATTTTTAACGTTTTGACGAGATAATTTACTTTGATTTTCACATTTTGACAAGATAAAATTAATATTTATCATTTAAATAATTTACTATGTCTTTAGTTATTTTGCTAGCACCAAAATAAAAAGTATCAGTTTTACCATTCTTATGAGATACATTCGGAGTAATAACTACGATACTAAACTTTGGGTCTTCAGATGGATAAAAACCTGCGAATGATGAAGAAATTGTAGCAGTATCTACTTTGCCATCATTATTGGTATCTAAAAAGCTTTCACTTGTACCTGTTTTTCCCGCAAAATCTAACCCTTGAGGCACATAAAACTTACCAGTTCCTTCACTTAGAACAAGTCTTAAGCCTTCCTTTATTCTGGTTAAACTTTCTTCGTTTAAATCAACATCATTTAAAATATTTATTTTATTTTCTAATATAACATTATCTTTATTCTTTATTTCTTTCATTAAGTTTAAAGACATTCTTTTGCCACTGGCAACACTATTTATATATTGTAAAAGTTCCACTGGTGTATAAGTATCATACTGTCCAATTGCTAGATTAAGAAGAAGGTCATCTGCTACAGTTGAACCAATTATTCCTGTTTGTTCACCTGGCAAATCAATTTCTGTTTTAACACCAAGTCCAAAACTAGCTAGCATATCTCTATAAGTTTTAAAATGTTCTTTAGTAGCATTAAGTTTCATATTTGGTTTATACTTATTACCCGTTAAATTAATTGCAATCATATACTGATAATAATTTGATGAATTAGCTAAGGCTGTTAAATCATTTACTTTGCCTAGTCTTTTAAAACTACATTTTAAAGGTATAAATTCAAGTTTTACACAAGCATCATTAATATATACCCCCGGAGTAATTAAATTATATTTATAACCCACTGCAATAGTTGCTCCCTTTACACTACTTCCCATGGTATAAGATTTATTAATTGTATTTAAACTAATATCACTAAATGTATTATCATCATTTAATCTTTGACCAGAAATGGCTAAAATAGCACCAGATAAAGGATTACTTATAATTGCATAACTATCTTTAAAATATTCTGTATTACCATACTTTTTACCTAATGTTATTTTATCCTTTAGTATTTCATCTACTTTCATTTGTAAGTCAATATCAATTGATAAAACTAAGTCATTTCCTTTTTTCTCACTTTCTATTTTAACTAATTTATAATCACTTTCTACTTTATATTTAGCTTTTTCTCCTTTTAAATATTCTTCATATTCTTTTTCTAAATAACTTAAACCCACAGTATCTGTAAGTTCATAGCCTTCATTTAGATAATAATCTTTATTTTCTTTAGTTATTGACCCCACTTTACCAAATATATTTTTAAGTGTATCACCATAAGGATATGTTCTTTCCCAAGTAATTTCACCCGTAACACCAGGAATATTACTTTCAATTACTTTAGCAAATTCTTCTTCACTAACATTTTTAACAATCTCTTTTTTACTATAGATATAACCTTTATTCATTAAACTATATATATGAGCTACTTTTTTTGTATCTATATCATAATTAATCATGTCATCAGTTATTCTTTCAAGTTTTAACTTTTCTAATGTTTCATTACCTATTTTTCTTTCTTTATATAATCTATATTCATCACTTGTAATTAAATCTTTACCATTATTATTTGTAATCAGAAAATACTCTTTTAATTCATCAATAGTTGCTTCCTTAACATCAATTATTTTTTCTAAAGACTTAGCAATTTTTAATTCTTCAATAGTTTTTATACCCTTTATTTTATTATAATATATAGTTTTAACTCCAATATTATCCACTAAAACTTTACCATTTGTATCAAGTATTCTACCTCTTGGACTACTAACACCACTAACATAAATATTAGTTTTTTCCTCTAATCTTTTCTCATAATAAGAAGAATTAGATACAATAATACCCAATTTAATGCCAAATATAATAAAAATTAGGATAATAGAACTTAAAAATATATATCTTCTCATACAATTTAGTATTCCTTTTTTTATATTTTTCATACAATATATTAAGGTGATTAATAATGTTTAATATAATCGGAGCTTATATAAATAAATTAACTAAAGATGATATAAATAAATTTGCTATTTCTAAAGGTGCTAATTTATCAAATGAAGAACTAGAATTTACTTATTCATTTATTAAGAAAAATTGGAAAGATGTTTTAAAAAATCCTTCTATATTTGATATAGAAAGATATTCTAAATATTATGGTAAAGATAATTTCATAAAAATTAAACAAGTATTTAATGAATATAAAGTATATTTAAAATAAAAATGCTACTTTAACGTAACATTTTTTCATTTTCAGGTATTTTTTCATCAAATGTTTTATTATATAAACTTATTATTTTTTCCATAAATAATATACCTTCTTTTAATCTATTATTTACATCATTTATATCTAAATCCATTAAATTAGCTATTTTATCTAAACTAAAATTTTCAAAATATAATGAGAGTATTGTTTTATATTCTTTAGGCATTAAGCTTATAATGGCCATATAGTATTTATTTAAATCATCATTTTCTTTTTTTGCAGTTTTTTTATTTTCTAAATTCCCTAAAAATTTCTTTTTTAATTTATTAATTTTATTGTATAGCATTATCTTTTCATTATGTTCTAACTGAGATAAATCAAACTTACCTTTAAAATCTTCACCAAAAGCTTTAGCAAATATTTTATAGAT